>NZ_JCBANA010000034.1:0-70311 GCF_059760725.1 Achromobacter sp. 1014246743 | reverse complement strand
GCTTGGCACCCGCATCGGCCTCCTTGAGCACGCCGATGATTTGTTCTTCCGTGAATCGTTTCTTCATTGCCATTCCTTTGGGAACGGACTCTACATCGATTTCGTACTAATCACGGGGAGCAGGTCACCCTGATGCGCCTCCGTGCTCCAAGTCGCTTGAGGGCAGTCCGCGCCGGACATTGGAGGGGCAATCTGCATCTAATTTGACTAGCTGAGCCGCTATCTACAAGTGCAACGGCATTTGGGCGCGGCCGAAGTTTCGACCAGGGACAGTAGTAGCGGGCACCAATAGTGGTAAGCCCCACCGCCCGTATCTCAGCCGCTAAGCTGCCGGTGGAGACGCCCGCACCAGCGTTTCGGTCAACGCTGGGCGAGTTTTCCAAATTTCTTCATGCTGTCTTGGCGCGAGGGGAAATGCTAAGGCTTCTAGGAGTAGGTGCACCAACTGTGAAATGCCTCAAAAATGGATTATTAGCCTGCTTGCAATTTTCCCTTGCATTGAAAATTCGTCTTGCTAGCTCGCGCTGGTGATACACGGGTATGTGCCCGTCACTAGGATGCTGTTGTCAACATCGCTTATGCATCTGCGCCCGCAAAACGCCATGCTGATGTCGAGTTCATTAGCGATTATCTGTAGAGCTTTACTGACGCCTTTCTCCCCCTGCGCGCCCAGTCCGTAAATAAAAGCACGGCCCAGTAGTGTTCCTTTTGCTCCAAGGGCTACAGCGCGAAGCACATCTTGCCCTGATCTAATACCTCCATCAAGCCAAACTTCGGTTTTACTTCCTACAGCGTCGACTATTGCCGGGAGCGCGCTAATCGAGGATACGGCGCCGTCGAGCTGGCGGCCTCCGTGGTTGCTCACCACAATCGCTTCGACGCCTAAGTCCGCCGCGCGCAGCGCATCCTCGCGCTCTAGAATTCCTTTTAGAATTAGCTTTCCACCCCAAAGCTTTTTGACCCATTCGACATCTTTCCAATCGAGCTTTGGATCAAACTGCTCCGCTGTCCAGGACCCTAGGGAAGATAGATCGCTTACCCCTTTCGCGTGGCCGACAATGTTCCCAAAGGTCCTTCGCTTCGTGCGCAAGATGTCAAGACACCATTTCGGCTTTGTCGCCAGATTCAATATGTTTCGAATCGTCATTTTGGGCGGAGCACTCATCCCATTCTTGATATCTTTGTGCCTTTGTCCCAAAATTTGCAAATCTAACGTCAGCATGAGCGCGGAACAACGAGCTGCCCGCGCTCGCTCGATTAGATTTTCGACGAAATTTCGATCCCGCAACATGTAAAGTTGGAACCAAAAGGGTTTTTCGGTGTGCGAAGCCACGTCTTCTATGGAGCAGATGCTCATAGTTGAGAGAGTGAATGGGACCCCAAATCTAGCTGCAGCACGCGCAGCGAGTATTTCGCCGTTCGCATATTGCATTCCTGTAAGACCGACTGGCGCGAGCGCGACGGGCATTGCAGTGTCGAATCCCGCCATTCGCGTATTGAGCATCCTGTCGCTCATGTCGACCGCGACCCGTTGCCTAAACTTGATTTTTGCTAAATCTTGTTGGTTGGCTTTGTAGGTCGACTCAGTCCACGCCCCAGAATCGGCATAGTCGTAGAACATGCGGGGAACCCTGCGTTCGGCGAGGATCCGGAGGTCTTCAATACAAGTAACGATGGAACGGGGATATGCGGGCATTTCGGCTCTGATGAGTGGTGCGGGTGCGGGCGGAGACGCCCTATGCGGGCGCTCTCGATAGATAGAGCCCTGAAGCCAATGGCAGGGCCGGAGAATGGTCTAATCAGTGGGCATGCGTTTTTGGCGAAAGCGAGGTACCCGCCAAGGAATGGAAGTTTCCAAGGCGAGCAACACATGTGTTAGCTTTGGAGGTAAATTGCGTGTGTTTCCATGAATTCGTATAAGCCGTGTTTGCCGTCAGCTCCACCAATACCCGATTTCCGGCGCCCCGCATGAAAACCCTGCATTGCTTCAAAATGTTCGCGGTTAATGTAGGTCTCACCGAATTTCAGTTCTCGGCACGCTTGCATCGCGGAGTTAATGTCGCGTGTGAAAATTGAAGACGTTAGCCCGTAGTCCGAGTCGTTGGCGAAAGCAATTGCCTCGTCCAAATTTTCGACAACCTGGATGGGCAGAACGGGCCCAAAGGTTTCATGCCGCATGATGTCCATCTCATGATTGCATTCAACGAGGACAGTTGGTTCGAAGTGATGGCCTCTCGTCGTCGAAGCTACTTGGCCGCCCGTGACGGGTATCGCTCCTTGTTTAATCGCCAGGTCCACTGCAGCTTTGACCCTTTCGAGTTGTGCCTTGCTAACTAGGGGCCCCATGTCCAAGGCGTCGTCAACCATGGGGTCGCCGAATTTAGTCGCTTTCATCTTGCGCGAGATTTTTTCTACGAACTCCTCATGCACGGCCCGCTCAACATAGACGCGCTCAGCACAATTGCAGACTTGGCCGGTGTTGATGACTCGGGATTGGTAGATCGCATTGACCGCCAGATCAACGTCGGCACTAGCCAATACGATCGCGGGTGCCTTGCCGCCCAGTTCCAAATTGACCCGGGTTAGGTTTGCCGCCGCTGCGTGCATGATGCGCTTACCGGTCGCTACGCTACCGGTGAATGAGACCAAGTCCACTTGCGGATGCGCGGCAAGTTGCCCGCCCGTTGCGCCGTTTCCGCCAATCAAGTTAAAGACCCCAGGGGGAAGCTGGGCACTCTCGACGATTTCCGCAAAGAGGAATGCGTTGAGAGGGGTTTCTTCGCTCGGCTTTATTACGATAGTGTTACCCGTTACCAACGCCGGCGCCATTTTCCGAGCAATCAGAAAGAATGGGAAGTTCCACGGCAAAATTCCAGCTACGACTCCAATGGGTTTACGTAGCAAGAAGATCGATTCATTTGCGCGATCACTGGTGAGGACTTCACCTTCGATCCGCCGAGCCCATTCGGCCATGTAGTCGATATAGTCGGCAGTGAATGCGACTTCTACCTTGGCGAGTCCCATTACTTTGCCTTGCTCTTGTGCAATGACGTTGGCGAGTTCGTCTGCGCGGTCGCGAACCCCTGCAGAAATTCTCCGGAGGTAATTCGCTCGTTCAATCGCGGGAAGTTTTTCCCACGAAACTTGCGCTCGGCGTGCAGCATCGACGGCAGCATCAACATCTCGCGAGCTTGTGTTCGGCACCTCGGCCAGCACCGTTTCGGTGGCGGGGTTGAAAACCTCAATTACAGCCTCAGGCGGATGCGCGACGAATGCGCCGTTCACGAAGTTTTTATACAGCTTACTCATTGTCTCTCCAGTGGAAGTGATTGCTACTCAAGACCCGCGCCTACGAAGCGGGGCTGCTGCTCGTAATGCAGGATATATCCGCAGCATTGTTCAGATTTATATGCTCGTCACCTATCTCTGAGTCCACGTGGACGCAAAGATCTGGCAGTCCTTCACATGCAAAATCTGTGCCAGGGCAGGCGAAGCGTCGCGCGTCGGGCGCCTCAGTTCTGTTTGGCTAGCTAGAGCCCAGGCGCGCAACCGTTAAATAGCTGCGGCTGTGGTACATGCCTGTGTCTTCGTGACACAGGTGCTGTGTCAGTTTGTCCCACCCGCCTCAAGCAGCAGTTCGCTTGTGGACGCGGCATCAAGAGTGAAAAACTGAGAATGCGGGGCTGGCACAGTTATTGCTTCGATTGAAGGGCGAACCACAACAACACGTTCATCAAAGGAAGGAAGAGAATGGCACGTAATCACATTCAGTGGACGAAAAAGCCCGATTTGCCGTCGGGGCAATATGTTGACCCAAGGGTATATACGGACGAGACCATATTTAAAGAAGAACAGAGGGAGATCTTTGACAAGTGTTGGTTAATCGCCTGCCACGAGAGCGAGCTGCCCGAACCGTTCGACTATCGCACCTATCAGCATCCTGGTGGCCATAACATCATCGTAATCCGCGATGATGAGAATCGAATCCACGCGTTCAATAATATCTGCCCTCATCGCGGAAATTTGCTGATTTATGACGCTGCCGGGTCCATCAAGAATCCTTCTCCGGCCGGTGGTCCAAAGCGAATCACTTGTATTTTCCATGCTTGGTCTTTTGACGCTCGAGGAAATTGCGTTGATATTCCAAGGCAAAAGGATGGCTACCAGGACCGCGTGAAGGCTTGCGACTATTCACTCCGAGAGTTTAGGTCGGAGGTAGCCTATGGCGGATTCGTTTGGGTGAACGTGGACGACAACGCTGCGCCTCTTGCTGCTACGTTAAATGGTGCCCTTGATCCGCTCAAGGATATGTTGTCGGAACCCTTGGAGGTATTCCACTATAACCGCGCGGTTGTAGAGGGCAACTTCAAAATGTGGCATGACACGAACAGTGAGCTTTATCACGACTATCTGCATTACCACAACAGAGTGACGGGCATGCTGCAACCCGGATATTTCGACCGCGAATTTCGCACTTTCGAAGGTGGGCATGCGCAGGTCACCGACATGCTGCTCAAGTATGACGCCATGAAGGGGCATGAAGCGCAATCGTTGGGGTGGCCAGGGCTGGGACCCAACCGCTGGGCATTGGTCGACCTTTTTCCTGGAATTACGTACAACATTCGATCGCCGGCGATGCGAATCGATACGGTAATTCCCGTGGGACCGAACAAACTCTACATTGAATATCGGGGCTTGGGCTTGAAAGCAGACACGCCAGAAGAGCGCGCGGCTCGTGTCCGTCATCACAACTCTATCTGGGGGCCGTTTGGACGAAACGTGCCCGAGGACCTGATGGGTACGTTCGGGCAGGGTCGCGCACTGTCAGATCCCTCTGAAGCACCGATGGTCCTTCATGCGCGTGTGGAAAATAACAAAATCCACGACGAGGTAGGTATGCGACATTTCTATGAGGAATGGGGTAAGCGGCTTGGGCGTGATGCGTCCAATCCGTTTGCGCGCGCGGCACAGGCGGATCGATAAAAAGCTGTCGTTAATAGGATTAAATGGTATGGAACTGGAAAAGAGCATTCGCGAGTTACTTGCGCAGCTGTGTCTGCACCTTGATAAAACCGATTACAAGCGTTATCTGGAGTTGTGTGACCCGGCTTTCGAGTATCGCATCTCGGTGTTCAGTCCTGAAATCAGAAGGGACATGGTATGGCTCGAGAAAGACAAAGAAAGTATGAGGGCGATGATCGATTTGTTGCCCAAGCAAAACATGGATAGCACCCCCCTCACTCGTCATTTCAGCATTTGCAATGTATCTGGCACAGAAGACGGCGACGTGCACCGCGTGAGGTCGACGCTTCAGGTCTTTAGGACAGAACACGAAGGGGGCGAGACTTCACTGGTGGCTATCGGCGAGTATCTGGATAAAGTCCGAATTACTCAAGGTGGACCTCTCCTGTTAGACCGGGAGGTGCGGCTGCATACCCGCATGCTTGGTAAGGGCTATCACGTCCCATTTTGAGGCTCCACCGATTATGAAGCTCAAGATACAAGCTAGGAATGGCTCTCACGTTCTTGATGGGCGGCCTGATCAAAGCATTTTGATCGCTGCACTTGGTAGCGGCTTGGATCTTCCGTATGCATGTGCCACAGGTACTTGTGGCACATGCAAGGCACGGGTCCTGTCTGGTAAGTCTACGGATAAGTGGCCCGATGCCCCTGGAAAATCCAAGCTTAATGCTGCGACGAATGAAATTCTTCTTTGTCAATGCATCCCACAGGGGGACTGTGAGATAGAAGTGTCGGATTTTGTGTATCGGTCCGACATAGGAGCACTTTACCCCGTTACGTTGGATGGGGTAGTTAGCCGTTGGGAAATTGTTGCGCCGGATATAGCGTTGTGGACGGTAGAGCTCGCCCAGCCGATCGACTTCAACGCTGGCCAATTCGCTCTAGTTAGTTTTCATGGGACGGAGGGCGCGCGTGCGTATTCAATGGTGAATTTCGCTAGGAATACTAAGGAGCTAACTTTCGTTACGAAGAAAAAGCCTGGTGGAAAATTGACTAGTGCGTTGTTTTCCGGGAACCCTTTGGGGAAGAGCGTGGAGGTAATGGGGCCACTTGGTCGAGCAGTTTTCACACCAAGCATGAAGCGGAACATCCTATGCATTGCTGGGGGAAGCGGCATCGCGGGCATGATGTCCATTTTGGACCGGGCAAGTCAGGAACGTTACTTCGAACAATTTAAGGGTTACTGGTTCTTCGGGGTGCGCAGTATGCGCGATGCATTTTTTCTCCGAGAGCTTACGGAATTCAAGCGTCATAACGGAAAGAACCTCGAAATTGTAGTTGGACTTTCCGAGGGGGCTGCCAGCGGCGAGGATTGTGCTGATTATCCTGAACTGGTCTTTGATACCGGGTTAATTCATGAAGTGGCTGCCAAGCATATGGAAGGGAGATACCGCAACTTGCAGGCCTATCTGGCAGGCCCAACCCCCTTGGTAGATGCCGCAATCCGTAACCTAGTTATTGGTGCCAAGTTTGACGCGAAAAATATTGCTTACGACAAATTTAGTTGAGGTTATCAATTTATGGCACGAAAATTTATATGCCAGGTGGCGGATGTCCCCGATGGGGGGATGAAGACGTTTGACCTTGAGGGACAGCGCCGCATTCTGCTTCTAAGCTCCGACTCCAGCATCTACGCATGTCAGAGTGTTTGTCCTCATCAAGATGTCTGCTTGGATGAAGGGTTGTTTGATGGACAACTTCTCACGTGTCATCAGCATCTTTGGCAGTGGGATGTATCGACGGGAGATCCAGTTGGCCTCGCCGAAGCGCCACTAGAAACCTATAAAGTCGAGATAGAGGAGGGGCGCGTTTATATCGAGGAATAAACGTCGAGTTGTGACGATTGAGTCAATCGCTTACTCGAAAAAAAGGGCGGATGAATCACGCCCCTCACCTTATATGCCAAATCAAATTACTAGAGATTGGTGCTTGGAGACATAATATGAGCAGCCCGCAGCATAGATCGGACGCGCCCGTGACGCCAACGCGTGTGTCGATTGCGAGCATGATCGGTACGATCATGGAGTGGTATGATTTTTTTCTATACGGTTTTGTCGCAGCCCTTGTTTTTGGCCAGCTTTTTTTTCCCACATACTCGTCGGTAAGCGGTACTTTGGCGGCTTTTGCGACGTTAGCGGTGGGTTTCGTGGCCAGGCCATTGGGTGGTGTGGTCTTCGGTCATTTTGGCGATAAGATTGGTCGCAAGGCAATGTTGATCACCTCGCTTTCAATCATGGGGGGAGCAACATTTGCAATTGGATTGCTGCCGACGTACCAACAAATCGGGATTTGGGCCCCGATCCTACTCACGGTGTGTAGATTTTTGCAGGGGATCGCTCTAGGCGGGGAGTGGGGCGGAGCTGTGCTTATGGCAGTGGAATATTCGCCCCCTGAGAAAAGAGGTTTCTTCGGCGGCGTTGTTCAAATGGGCGCAACTATCGGCTTGGCACTTGCCACGGTGGTTCTGTTCGTATGCTCGTACTTCCTCTCGCAAGAACAGTTTTTATCGTGGGGTTGGCGCGTGCCATTTATCGCGAGCGTTCTTATGCTTGCGTCCGGTCTCTATATTCGGCTGAAAGTGACAGAGACTCCGGCGTTTCAAAAACTTCGCGAGGCAGGGGAAATCGCCAAGTTTCCTTTGGGAGACGTTCTTCGCCATCATTCTAAAGAGATCTATCATACCGCGGCCATATACCTTGGTGCAATCACGGTGCCTTTCTACACTGTCTGGGTTTTTCTCATTTATTACGGCACCAGCGTGCTGAAAGTAGACCGTTCTAGCCTACTCTTGGGAGTGGTCATCGTTAATGCGGTTCTAACTCTCGTGATTCTCGCGGCGGGTTCGTTATCAGATAAGATCGGCCGGCGGCCAGTGTTCTTTGTCGGATTTGCACTAATGATTGCGATGGCCTTCCCGTTCTTTTGGGTCGCTGACCTCGCCGAGACGAAATGGCTGTGGTTGTCTATGGTTATGTTGGCTTTTCCTCTTTGGGCAGCGTGGGGCGCACTGCCTGCATTTTATTGCGAACTTTTCCCGGAGCGCTTGCGCTACACCGGAATTTCTCTAGGGAGTCAAATCGCGACGATCATTGGCGGGTTGGTACCAATGTTCGCTACCGCTGCATTAGAGCACTTTGGCACTTGGCCCATATCTGCTTTGGTGGCAGTATCTGCAATTCTCGGCTGCTGGTCACTTATGTGCGTTTCTTCTGAATCCGCTGTCAAGAAAAGGTTCGCTTCGGCGGGTGGTGTTGGAAGTTTTGCGAAGTAGATAAGATCCTTTTGACGTTGCATCGGCACCAGACTTCTGGTGCCGATGCTTTATCGAATGGATGCCTCGCGTCTGACGTTCACGCCTTCTTTGCACCGACGGGAACGCGACCACCTGTGATCCAGTAATTGATGATGCCCCGTCGTCGAGGATCGAGCTATAACAAGAGATCCATCCATGACTACCTCCACGCTAGTAACATTTCTTGTTGTCGTGGCAGTTGCAAGCTATCTACAAGCATTAACGGGGTTCGCACTAGGCATTTTTGCGCTTGGCGGCGTGATTTTGCTTGACCTGAGCTCGCTTGCAACTGCGGCATTAGTGATCAATGTGCTGATGGTCACCAATGTAGTGTTAGCTTTGCGGAAAAGCTGGCACGCCATAAACGTCCGCCTAGCTTTAGTTACTCTTTCCGGGATTGTTCCTGGGGCCGTGGCGGGTTTATGGCTGCTGGGTAATCTGGGTGAGGCATATGCGGGCTATGTTCAGCTTGCCCTAGGTCTACTTATCGTCGGGGCTGGCGTCACTATGTGCGTAAATCCTAAGCCACGCTCATTGCGTTCTCCGTCGTATCAATTTGTATTTTATGGACTGATGGGAGGAGTGTTCGGGGGACTCTACAGTATTCCAGGCCCCCCCGTCGTATTCCTTTTTTATCGGCAACCGCTGTCGATAGCAGTCGTAAGGGCTACGCTGCTCGCGGTGTTCGGTCTGATGTCCATCTTTCGGTTAATTGCAGTAGCAGGTCAGGCTGAGATTCCCCTTGACGCCGTCGAATTGTCGCTTTGGTCGATGCCGGTGGTGATCGCTGTGTCAGCATTGTTCGCCCGTTTCCCTCCCTCTTTGCCCGATGTGCTCTTGCGCAGGGCGGCGTTCGTGCTTCTGGTCTGCATGGGAGGCTTCATTTCAGCTACGGCGCTGCAATAACTCCACGTGACACCGCGTAAGTCCTATTTGTATCTACCTGCAGCTTGGGCTATAAGTTGATAGGAGAAGGGCTGGCGTAGAACCGCCCAAAAGCGCGTGATGTCGTCGAGCTTGTCACTTCGAGTTGGGTAAATAAATGGAGGCAGCAATGGGCCAATCTGACCTGCGGATGAGCAGAAATGATTTCTGGCGAACAATCATTTCCAAATCGCACGCGCGGTGCGAAGGCGTAGCGGGGCGTGAGAGTCGGATGGATACAACTTCTTTCGATTCGCCATGTCGTCTAAATGCGGCCATAAAAAAATCCCATACGCTTCTGACTTATGCGGCGGCTACGGTCGATAATGCCTATGAGTTGGTTGAAGGGACTGGTAGTGCGATCGCGGTTACGGGCCCAGATGGCACAATCCTATTCAGTCGATCTGATAGCAAATTGCAGGATCCCTATGGCGATTCGTTGTTTGAACCCGGAACTTGTTGGTCAGAGGCCAAAAGAGGTACGAATGCCATAGGTATTTGTTTGATTGAACGTGCCGGCATATGTGTTCATCAAGATGAACATTATTTGGAGGTGCTCCAATCTTACTCTACCTGTGCGGTTCCGATATTCGATCACCAAGGAAGTATTTCTGGTGTTTTGGCCGTTCTTAGTAAATGTGAGTCTAATCAACTGCATACCATTGGCTTTATTCGCACAGCAGCACTGCTAGTGGAAAATCGTATGTTAATTGGGCAAATGTTCGGAAAAAACGTGTTAATTTTTCACCCGGAAAAAAATAACATCGAAACGATCAAGCAATGTATTGCGGTCTTTGCAGAAGACGGGGGTTTGGTAGGTCTCAATTCGTCGGCGAGGAATTACCTCGGGCTGAGTTCTGTTGACTCTTCAAGCCTTCGTTTTAGCGATATATTTTTGACTCCTTTCCAGATCGCTCGAGAGAGAGTGGATAATGTCGCGCGAGAATTGGTGCAGCTGACGCTTGTTGATGGGCGCCGAGTTTTTGTTGATTGGAACTGTCGAGGTTCAACGTATGGGCAAGCGCTTGTTCCGCTCGGCGAATCTGCATTGCGACCGAATTTGGTACCTTCGCGTCCAAAAGTTGGCGAGCTGAAATTAGCCGATTTGGATACCGGCGATTCGCAGGTGCGACGCTCTATAGAGAAGGCGCAACGGATTATTGGCCTTGATTTGCCTCTATTGATCGAGGGCGAGTCTGGCGTAGGAAAGGAGATGTTTACCCGTGCATTTCACAACAGCGGCCCGCGCGCGAGAGGCCCATTTGTGGCCGTTAATTGTGCTGCTATTCCAGAGGGGTTGATTGAGTCCGAGCTGTTCGGGTACGAGGAGGGGGCTTTCACTGGGGCCAAACGACGCGGGAGTGTCGGGAGAATAGTTCAGGCCAACGGAGGAACGCTTTTTCTCGATGAAATCGGCGACATGCCTCTCCAGTTACAAGGTCGACTTTTAAGAGTCCTGCAGGAGCGTCAAGTGTTTCCACTCGGTGGCACAAAGCCTATTGGGGTGGACTTCTCTCTAATCTGTGCTACACATCGTAATCTGCATAGTGAGATTCGACAAGGACGATTTCGTGAGGATCTTTACTATCGATTGAATGGATTGCGCGTCCATTTGCCAGCTTTGCGGGAGCGAGAAGATCTAGTTAGGCTTGTGAAGCTTACAGCCGAAGCCGAGGGTGGCGGGGCTCCTGTAGAAATAACACCTGAGGTGATGGAAGCCTTCAAGCGAGCGAAGTGGCCTGGAAATATCCGGCAATTGCAAATGTTGCTTCGTACGGCCGTCGCGTTGGCTGGCCCGGGCAATCCGATCACCATGGAGCATTTGCCAGATGAATTTGCTGACGCAATCGACATCACGGAGGCGCTTGGGTCTGCCTCCGAGTTCCCGCCAAAGTATCCCGCTCAGGCCCACTTGCGCCAATTGGCTGAGATAGAGCTAGTTGCCATTAGGCGCGCGATTGGTGAGGCAAATGGGAATATTTCTGAAGCCGCGCGTATGCTCGGGATAAGTCGAAAGACTCTATATCGGAAGCTTGAGAAGATCGAGGCCGTCCAGGTTTAGCCTTGGGTCGAGCTATCTGTCCATCCCGAAAATTGGGATCACATGCGTAGGCTCTCGATTTCGGGACACCAGCTTCTGGTTGGGCGACCCTTTGTCGATTTGGCGTTCCAGGTCGCCAGGATGGTTTTCTGTCGTGCCTTGAAGAGACCCTTCGTACCGCAGCAGTTGGGCGCAGCTATTCATATTTTTTGAAGACTGCTGTAGCCCTGGATTAGCTGCCGGACGTCAGAATCCAATCAGGCGGCGTTGCATCTTTCATTCTGTTGGTGCGTGCGTGCGCGCGTGCAAGTGTGTAGGGAAGTGTGATTTTCCGTCCGCCTTGGTAGATGTGAATGGCATCTGTGTGTTGATGCCGGGCGAACCATGGGCTACACGGACATGGAAAGTGTTTGTGTGCGACGTAGACAATTCAACTTTGCCTCTCCTTCAAGAGCTAATGCGGCGCCTGACGATGGATGGTGGATAGGGACGGGGAGGGCGTGGGTGCCGGTAGCGAGCGCAACGCGATCCTGCTGGTATTTAAGAACACCGACGCACTACTGAGCAACATGGCGATCGCTGCGGCAAAAGGTGTTACTCCAGCGCCGAAGAAGGCGATGACTACGGCGATGTTGTAGAAAATCGAAAAGAACAGGTTCTGTTTGGCGACGCGCATTGCACGTTTGGCGATCCAGCGGGTCGCAACTAACTGGGACAGGCCGCCCTGCGTGATGACAACACCCGCTGCGGCAGCCGCGACGGTGCTCGCACCAGGAATAGCGACGCCGCAAGCTGCCTTCGCCAGAACCAACCCATCATTGGCGCCATCGCCCACGAACGCCAAAGGTCGGGATTCGCGGGCTACGAACTCAGCCTTGGCTTCGGGCGAGGCGCCGCTATGAATCTGCTCAAAGACGGGGCCGACCTCGTCGACCAGCGACTGAGTGGCGTGAGCGGTGTCCCCGGTAATCAGCCACAGAGCGCATCCTTGCTGCTTGAGGGCGTGCAGACCAGCCTGTGAATCGGCCCTGAGCGTGTCGGTCATCTGGATCATCCCGATGCACCGTTCATTTATGGACACATGGACGGAGCCGGGCGCATCTGCTGGAAGATCCAATACGCCGCTTGCTTCCAACCAGGCTCGGGCGCCGACTCGAATGCGGCGCCCCGCGTTGTCAGTCATGGCCACGCCCTGCGGATACGCCGCATGGTTCCGGAAGGGGCCGCATGGAGGTGGCGCCAATATGGCATGGGCCCGTAAGGCATTCGCGATTGGGTGGTTGACAGTCGTTTCGGCTTCTGCGGCAAGGGCAACGATCTGGCTTGACGAATACTCGCCTGTACATTCGACGTCGGCGACGGACATCGCGCCGCTTGTAAGCGTGCCGGTCTTGTCGAAAGCCATTATCTTGGCGTGCGCCAGACCCTCCATGCTGACGGGGTCGCGAAAAAGCACCCCAATGTCGGCGGCGCGCTGACTGGCAAGGATGTAGGCAAGCGGCATTGCCACTCCTACCGCGCACGGACACGCGGCAACCAGGATAGCCAACGCCTCAAGCGCGGCCCGGTCCGCCGGCAGTCCGATCCACAGATAGCGCAGGAAGGCGGCCACCGCGACAAGAAACACCGTCGGCAGGAGAACGCGGACAAATTTTTCCGCTGTTTGCGAAAGCGATGGGCGCGCACCAAACAGCTCCAGCATTCGAAGTCCGAGCAGGTCGATGCGGCGCGCGCCGGCTGCGGCATCCACGCGCACAATCATGTGACTGCTTAGATTGATCGAACCAGCCAGAATCACGTCTCCTGGATGGACCCGCACGGGCATAGATTCTCCCGTTAACAGCGCACAATCCAGTGCCGAGGTGCCGGCGGTGATTGTGCCGTCCACGGGAACCCGTTCATTGGCACGGACGAGGATCAGCTCGCCAGGGCGAATCTGGTCCAACATCACTTCGCACTCGTCACTGTCGTCCGTGGCGGCCCGGGTGGCGACCTCCGGCGCGAGCTGACGCAACGCATCGAGGGCGGCGCGGCTTTCTTGCCTGGCGTGTGCTTCGAACAGCCTGCCAGCCAAAAGGAAACAAATCAGCATGGTGGCCGCGTCAATATAGATCTCAGCGCTGCCTATGCGTAAATGCCACAACGACACGGCAATGGAGCCCCAAACGCCGACGGTCACGAGCGCGTCGATGCCTGCAATACCTGAGCGCAAGGTACGCCATGCAGCCCTGTAAAAATCTTTCCCGGAATACAGGACGACGGGCGCTCCTGCCAGCAGGGCGAGCCACGCGATCGTTGAGGCCGATTCACCGAGCTGTCCAGCATTGAGGTAAAGCACCCACGAACCCAGCATGCTCCACATACCAAATACGACAGCGACGACCAGTTGCGTGCGGATGCGTTGGGCCTGGCGCGTCAGTGAATCGCCGGCGCCGGACCCAAGCGGAGCGAGGCCGTAGCCCAGCTTCAGCGCGCGCGACTGTAGGGCGGAAAAGTCCACCTCGTCGGGCCGCCACGTGACCAGCGCGGATCCGGAAGTGAAGTTCACCGTCGCCGAGCTGACTCCCGGGACCTTCACCAGAACCCGTTGCAGGGCCATGGCGCAACTGGTGCACCACAGCCCGTTAACCGTGAAAACCATGCGCCCCGCGGCGCGGACAGCTTCAAGGTCCATGTCAGCGAGCCTGAGCTACGCCCTGACCAATCAGCTTGCCGTTAAGCATCTTGCCATAATAGCTTTGTTCATTCGGGTGGAACTCGTCGCGCGCTTGCTCTATGGTTCCCGTCTGACGAGGATCCTTCGGCCGCTCATGGCTGTTCATGAAGGCGGCCACGTCCCAGGCCTCTTGGTCGGTAAGCGACCACGGCTTGCCCATTGGCATGTTTGCCTTGATGAATCCAGCCGCGGTATCGATGCGCGCCATTCCGGCGCCCCAGTTGTAGGAATCTGGGCCCCACAGGGGTGGGAACTTCATTTTGCCGCTGGCCTCGCGCGTTCCCTCGCCGTTGGCGCCGTGGCAGAGGGCGCAGTTCTGCTGATAGACCTTCAGCCCACGCCCGATGTCATAGTCCGCTTCCTTCTTCACCTTCGGATAGAGCGCGCCGCGCATCTTTTCGCCCGCCGGTGCGCCGTCGGCCAGCCAGGCCATGTAGGTGATCAAGTCCCGATAAATGTCGCTGCCGAGGTCGGGAGCCTTGCCTGAAGGAGACGCGACGGCGTTCATGGAATACATGAAACAGCCCTGCATCCGATCTTCAAGCGTACTGATGCTCTTGGTTTTGGAACGGTAGGCCGGGTAGGCGCCATACATTCACGCAGGAGGTTGCGGAAACTACGGACCCTGCGAAGCGCAGTGCCAAATTTAACGTCAAGACTAAATGGGAAAACCAGACGCGCACCGTGGCGACGGTGAGCCGCTACGCGATCCGCGGTGAGGAATACCAGCGTCATTTTGAAATTGCGGCTGATGAGCCGCTGGAGTTTCTTGGAAAGAATACTGCGCCCAACCCTCAGGAACTATTGATGGCTGCCCTCAATGCATGCCTTTCTGTGGGCTATGCGGTCAACGCTGCCGCAATGGGCATCACTATTTACAGTCTGGAAATCGAAACTGATGGCGAACTCGATCTTCGTGGCGTCCTCGGTTTGGATGAAACCGTCAACCCTGGTTACGACCAAGTTAGCTACGTTGTTCGACTACGTACCAATGGATCCCGCGACCAGGTGGAAGAGTTGCACCGTAACGTGACCAAAACCTCAGTGAACTACGCCAACTTTTCCAAGGCCATTCACATGGTCCCCAAGTTGGAAATTTTGGAGGGCTGAGCCCCCACCCGTCCCCTAACTGGAATTGTGGCGACAACTCCTTCGGACTGCACATTCAATCGAGAGAACTTATCATGAGAAAGCTGTTCACACCCTACGACCTGTCTGGCCTGCAGTTGACCAATCGAGTCGTGATGGCTCCGATGACCCGTACCCGTACACCCGAGAATATCCCCAATGATCTGACTGCGCTGTATTACGCACAGCGTGCATCTGCCGGGCTGATCATTACCGAAGGACTACCGGTATCGGACGAGGGGCGTGGCTACCTATATACGCCCGGTCTGTACACTGATGAGCAGACCGAAGGCTGGCGTAAAGTTACCGATGCGGTCCACGCAAAAGGTGGGAAAATCTTCGCCCAGCTGTGGCACGTAGGCCGGCTGTCTCACGTCTCGCTTCAGCCGGACAATGCAGCACCAGTTTCGTCGGGTGAAGTACCGGCGACCACAACGATGGTTTACGCATGGGTCGAGCCCGGCAAGGAAGGACCGGTGCTGCCGAGCAAGCCGCGCGCCTTGACCACTGAGGAGGTCAAGCGGGTCATCAAGGATTTCGCCTCATCGGCACGGCGGGCAATGGCGGCAGGTTTCGATGGCGTTGAACTGATGGCCGCCAACGCATTCCTGTTCGATCAGTTCCTGAGTAGCAAGCTCAATACGCGCACCGATCAGTACGGTGGGTCGATCGAGAATCGCCAGCGTCTACTGCTCGAGACCGTCGATGCACTGATCACGGAGTTTGGAGACGGAAAGGTGGGAGTGCGGGTTTCTCCATTTGGTCGCATCTACGACATGGAAGCCTTCGAAGGCGAAGCCGAGACCTGGAAAAGCGTTGCAGCGGCTCTAAATGAACGGAAGTTGGCCTACGTGCATCTGAATTACCAGACCACGATTTCGGCAGCCGGTACCCCCGCTGGCTTTGGCGCGTCGTTCCGGAAGCCCTACCAAGGCACGCTGATTGGTGCGGGTGGTTTCACTCAAGAAATTGCCGAAGCCGAGTTGGTAAAGGGAGAACTCGACCTAATCGCATTCGGCACCCACTTCATCTCTAACCCAGACCTGGTGGAGCGGATGAAAAATGGGTGGCCGTTGACCGAGCCAGACCGTTCGACGTTTTACGGCGTTATTGGCTCCAGGGGGTATACGGACTACCCGGTTTACCAACACAATGCCTGAGCGTGAACAGGGCACGAACGACAATGCACCACCGCACGCTGCGGCATTGGAGCGCCGCAAATGGCAGTAGGGGTGATCGACCCTGGGAAAACATACTCCCAGGGGCCCTAGGCTAGGGGTGTGAGTGTGTCTCTCGTGGTAATGGGTGCGGACACGCATCAAGGCCATGACAACTGGCGCGCTTCAGCTGATTGTTCCTGTGCTGAGCATGTTGAAGGGAGTGGCCTTGGTATGAGAAAGCATGCCCGTGGCACGGAGCGTTGACCTGGTTGATTTGTGCTTGCGGGTGCGTCGATATCCACGCTTGGCGGGGAAAAAGCGTAGTGTCCTGGTTGCGAGGCAGGGAGAAAGTCCTGAAAAGCTCGGGACCAGGGGCGTTTAGACGCCCCTGGTCTTATTTACTGAGCGAGTACGAACCGGCCCTTCATGATGGCCGAGTGGCCGGGGAAGGTGCAGAAGAACGCATAGTCATTGCCGCTGGCCAGCTTGTACATATCCACCTTAACGGTGTCCTTTTCGCCGCCGCCTAGCATCTTCGTGGCGGCAATTATCCGTGCGTCGCCTGATTTGAGATATTCGTTGGAAGGCCCGGCGGACATAGCGTCAGTCACGACGCCCAGCATATCGCTGGCGGCCGTAAGCACCCAGTTGTGCCCCATGACCGTCTTCGGCATTTTTCCGGTGTGATTCAGCGTCACAGAGAACTCTTTGCAATTTTTTGGCACCGAAATTTCCTTGGCACCGAACTGCATCTGATCATTGGCTGTGATTTCCACGGCGCAATCCGCGGCCATTGCCGAGGCGGACCCCAGCGCGAGTATCGCGCAGACGGCATATTTATTGAACTTCACAGGATGACTCCTTAATTCACGTTTGTGGTTTTGGACGTATTCATTGTTCGTTTTGCAAACAGTCCTTCATGCAACGCGGGTTCTTCGCGTCCGGGCGGTCATCGACGTAAAAGTTGTCCCGGTTGGGCATCTTCACTGCCGCAAGGTTTGAGGCATCGAGCTTGGCATCCGCCGAGACGATTTCATTCTTGTAAAGTAGATAAGCCGTGACGCTGTAAATGTCTTCGTGGGACATCGACTGTGGCGACTGGAACGGCATTGCACGTCTGATGTAGTCGAATAGCGTTGTGGAGTAGGGCCAATAGCTGCCAATCGTCTTCAGCGGTTTCGCGGTGGCCAAGGATCCTTTGCCGCCTGCCAATGCGGGACCAAGTCCCCCTTCGAGCTGCGAGCCGTGGCATGCCAGACACATAGTCTGATAGACCTTCTCGCCTTGCATGACCGTGCCTTGTCCGGGGGGAAGACCCTTGCCGTCAATGGCGATGTCGATGTTCCAGCCGGCCAACTCTTCCTTGGTCAGGTGCCGGCCCAAGCCCTCGTAGTCGGCGTATGTCGAGCCAGCCCAAAGTGTCGCGGCAAGCCCCAGAGCCCGCGCGTATGCAGTGAAGTTATGCGCGCCCATTTGTCACCTCGCCGCTTGCGGCAATCCGCCAGGGTTGAATTGCGTTGTTGTGATAGAACGAGTTCTTGCCACGCGCGGCGATCAACTGTGCGATTGACGGTTGCACGTAACCGGTTTCATCCATGGCGCGGCTCATGATCACCATTTCCTCCCCGTTCCAATCGAAGGGGGCTCTGAATGCTGTCAGCGCCTTTGAAAGAACAGGTTCCTGCAGCGCCGCGGGGTACCAGGTATTGCCGCCATCAACGGATACATCGACAGCCGTGACCTTGCCCAAGCCGCTCCATGCGATTCCCCGGATTTCGTGCGTCCCCTTCCGGGACAGGCGATGCGTTCCTGATGGGGAGGTGATGATGGACTTGCATTCCATGACAAATGAGAACTTGCGCGACTTTCCGTCCGCCATGAGGTCGGTGTACTTTGCTGTCTCTTCGCGGGTGTATCCGGCCTCTGCGGTGACATGTAGCCGTCGCAACCATTTAATGCTCATGTTGCCTTCGAAGCCCGGAACAAATAGCCGGATCGGATATCCCTGCTCTGGACGCAAGCGCTCCCCGTTCTGGCTATAGGCAACAAGCACGTCGTCCAGGCACTTCTCGAGTGGGATGCTGCGGTTCATGCCCGCGCCATCGGCACCCTCCGCGACGACCCACTTGGCTTTGGAATCAAGGCCGGCATGCTCCAACAGCGTTTTGAGTGGTACGCCGGTCCACTCTGCGCAACTCACCAGACCGGACACTTCGGCGGCAGTCTTTCCATAGGGCGGCAAGAATGAAGGATTGCCGGAACACTCGAGGAAGTAGATTTTGCTTACGCTGGGAAACTGGCGAAGTTCCTGCATGTCGAAAATCATCGGATTACGCACCAGCCCGTGAATCATGAGGCGATGCTCAGCCGGGTCGATCTCAGGAACGCCTGCATGGTGACGTTCATAGAACAGGCCATTGGGGGTGATAGTGCCGTCCAACTCCTGCAGTGGGGAAGTACTGTACGCCGACATGGGCTCCTTCACCCCGGGGTACATGTTCCGAATTACCTTTGTTTCGAACTTCGAGGGTTTTCCGTAGGGCGACGCGGTGGGCGCCCCGAGTGCCTTGGACCAGCTCGGAATGTTTGGAGGAAGATTGGATGGCGCTGCCGTGGCCGCCGGCGCGGTTTGCCCCCTGGCAGCGTCAGTAAAGCCAAGCGCCGCTATCGAAGATGCGACGACTGTGGTGCGTGCGAGAAAATTCCGGCGCCCACGGGTGGGCTGAATTCCAGCCCCGGCAGCATCCTCTCGCACTTGTGGGTTCTTCATGTTGTCTCCTCGTCATGGCAGAAAGATCGTTCTCTTTTTTGATCTAAAACAGACCGACCGATCGGTCGGTTTGCTTGGCAAGTGTACATGCCTGACGCCGCATGGCCTAGACTGATCTTCGTTACACTTGTGCCGTGCGCGGATCACGCAGTCAGAGGTGCGGGTGAACAAGACGAAGGAAGAACTTTTGGCCAATCGGCTCCGGATACTCACCGGCGCTGCTTCGCTATTTGCCCGGCGTGGGTTTCACGCCGTTGGCATGGCTGAACTCTGCGACAATTTGGGGCTGAGCCGCGGGGCCTTCTATCACTACTTTGCGAGCAAGGAAGCTCTGCTGGATGAGATCTGTCGGCAATACGTCACTCAACTGCTGCAAATGGCGCGGCAGGCGCAGAAGGACATTCCAGATCCCAAAGAACGTCTCCAGCGCCTTGGCAAGGACCTCATTCAAGTGATTGGCGAGCACCGCAACGAGCTTGCGGTTTGCTTCAGAGAGACGCTATCCCTTGGTGACGATCGCCGCCAGGCGGTGCTTGCCATCCATGCGGAATACGAAAGGATCTGGAAGCAGACGTTGATTGAGGGAGAGGAAGCGGGCGTGTTTCCGCCGTTCTCGCGAGATCGGCTAAAGGCAATGCTGGGGATGTATTACTACAGCTATTTGTGGCTCGAACCGGAGTCCGAGTCCAGCATGCGGCGCGCACACGAGGTGTTCGACTCGATCCTTTTGGCGGTTAACCTGCCGGAACACGGCGGACGGCGATAGGTCGATCACTAAGATCGAAGTGTCCAAGCAACCCAAGCGGATCACAAGCTCATTGCCATTTGCTCGATGATGCGCATTTGTAGTCATCGCAGGTAAGCTGCTTCCCAGAAGGGGGAATAGCGGAGCATACGACGTTCCCGCATCGGGCGGATACGCAGTGACCGAGATTACCTTTCATTATGTTTTCAGGGGTCTCACTCTGATGAAGAGGCGGACTTCCTCCCCGTTGATGTTTAAGGTCACGACGAAATATTCAGAGGAACGCTTTCTGAGACTAGCGTGTATCGACGCGAAGTCGTCAAGGCGGCGATTCGGCATAACGCGCATTCCATCTTGATTGCCCATACCCACCCCTCCGGCTCATCGCAGCCGAGCAGGGCGGAGGTTGAGCATACTCGGCGCTTGAAGGAAGCTGTGGCTCTGGTGAATGTCTCATTCGTCGACCACGTGATCGTGGCGGCCGGTAGCGACCACTCTATGGCCAATATGGGCTGGATCTAGACTTGCCCGTATGCGCCCAACAGCCGAAGACCGAACGGTCTTCGTTTTTTTTTACGCGGCTAGTAGAGGTGCTTGGCGGTTAGCCGCTTCTAAAGCTCGGCCGGCACCACGGCTCCCGAAAGCAATCTTTCCAAATATTCGCCTACCTTCGCCCATGCCGCTCGCTTCTCATCGGCGTAGTCGTAGAGCAGGTACTGCCGCCTGACCCGCTTTTTGCCTGTGTGAATAACGTGTTTCTGGCAGCGGTGCCGAGCGTAGTAGGCACAGCCGTCGTGGAACGGTGTTGCGTCGTCGACTCAAACATCGCTGAACGCCTAGCTCTTATTGCAAGCTGGGTTATTGCGAAGCGACGAGACCGTGGCAGCCTGAGTTCAGCTCCTGCTATACAGGCCCTTCCCAAAGCGAAGCGCATTGCTCTTCAGCTCAGCGTTGAGGTCTACGCCGCTACGGCGTGACTTCGGAGGCGCTTTGAGTGGAGCTTTTGCCCGCGTTGCGCTGGGGCTGTCCCTTGTTGGTGGCAGAAATTCCAATGATGCACGGCGGGCATGCGAGGCATCTGTCTGTCGGCACTCGCTGTGTCGCTTATGGAAAACGCGCTGGCAGAGAGCCTGCCGCATCTGGGCGTCGTGGTACTCGATTCGCCGCTCAAAGCCTATGCCGACCCGAAGTCGGCCGAGGTCAAGGATGTTCCGTCAGCCACTGATGTCGACCGCTTCTACAGATGGCTGTCGATGTGGAACGGTTTGGGGCAGATAATTGTCCTAGAGAACGAGGAGGTCGAGCCCGTCACCAGCGCAACGTTGAACCCGACTGTGTTCACGCGCATATTTGGTTACGGCAGGTACGGTTTCTACCCCCTTCGAGACGACGTGCGCACAAAGCCGCCGATCAACGACGCACAGCTGTAGCTCATCCCAACTGAGGATCGCGAGGAATCTGTTATTGGTTCTTCGCGGCCGTCTGCCGACACGGTATGTCAACAGTCAGAACGAGGGTGGCGAGTTGCGAGCGAAAGGATTTACTGCTCAATGACCTTTGGTTCTCTGACTTACTATCGACCATTTACGGTATGAACCGGACGTTCGTCTTTATTGCCGAGACGACCGCCTCTGGCCGGGATCTGTCCTTGATGACAGACCGCACCTGACCCATGTCAGTCGGTTGATTAAGCAAGCCACGCTCGTCAAATGATCAGGCACAACGGACGTTCGTCAGCGACTACGTTGTTGATGGCCCATTGGGCCCCGCTGGACAGCTGTGGCAGTTCTTCCCAAGAGATCGGCACGGAGACACCGAGTCCCGGCCGCGCCCTTGCTGACCACGCCGAAGCGGTCGTGGCGCTAAATCCGATGCGAAGGTAATCGACAAAGATTATACCTATTCGGATTTTGGGCCCGCTCTTAGCAACGAACAGTTGTGGCAGCGTCTGCGACAAAGGGCGGTCGCCAGCCAAGGCTGGGGATGCGTTGCTTCAGCGTGGGGGCGACGAGAAGTGCTTCCGGAGCGCGTCGACGGAAACGCCAACTTCCTTTACGGCCTGCCTAAGCTTGTCCTCGGTGACGTCGAATTCACGCGTCCAATATTTGAGCTCGTGAGCCTCATTGACGTTCACCCGGGCGCGGTCTTGCGGGCCGCGGTTACTCAGATCGTCAGACATTGCCGCTCTTTGAGAAAGTGGAACCGAGTCAAGTCAGCAAATGGCGTGCCCGGGAAAGCTGGCTTGTTAGGCGTGAACTCTAGGTATAGCCCAATGTCCATTGGTAAGAGCTGACTGCGCATGGCGAGTTCCCAAGTCTGACACCCTCCATTGTTGACGACCGATCATTAATGGGTTGGTAGGCAACCCTTGCTATTGGAGAGAGCAATGCAACTAAGTTTCAGTCGCGCCTGGGCAGGAGAAAGGCAGGTGCCGCAGGATGTCCAGGGCACCCCGGTTGTATGCGAGGCGGGCGGCCTCTATCGAGCCGCAACCCCGGAAGAGCTGCTACGTGCGGCTGCACAGCAATTGGAGGGGGCGCTGGGTAGTCGCTTGCCAGTGGATAAGCCGTCCGCCGCCATCGACTATATCGTGTCGCGCCTGGCGCTGTCGGACGTGGAGGTGTTCGGCGTAATGTTCCTTGATGCGCAATTGAGAATGATCGCTTTCGAGGAAATGTTCAGAGGCACGCTGTCTGAGACGAGCGTGTATCCACGCGAGGTCGTCAAGGCGGCTATTCGGCACAACGCGCATTCCATCTTGATTGCCCACAACCATCCCTCGGGTTCGTCGCAGCCAAGCAGGGCGGACGTTGAGGTTACGCGCCGCTTGAAGGACGCCGTGGCTCTGGTCAATGTGACATTGGTCGACCACGTGATCGTGGCGGCAGGTAGCGGCCATTCTATGGCCAAGATGGGCTTGATCTAGGCTTGCCCGCCTGCGTCCAGCAGCCGAAGACCGAACGGTCTTCGGCTTTTTTTACGCCGCGAGTAGTTGCTTGGCGGTTAGCCGCTTTTGAAGCTCGGCTGGCGCCACGGCCCCCGACAGCAGTCTTTCCAAATAGTCGCCGAGCTTCGCCCATGCTGCTTGCTTCTCGTCGGCGTAGTCGTAGAGCTGGTAGTGCCGCCTGACACGGTTCTTGCCCGTGTGAATGACGTGATTTTGGCAGCGGTCGATGATGTTTGGATCGATTCCCAGTGATTCCATGATGGTCGACCCCGTTCGCCGTAAATCATGAGGCGTCCAATTGCCGTTTTGGCCTTTGCTGAGCACCAGGGAGTTGTCCGAAGCGCGGCGTGCTTTGGGCTTTCCGTTGAACATGGCTTGCCGATCTTTGATTTGCTTAGTAAAGGCCTGCTTGTACATCGGTTGGTCTACCCCCGCGTCATCATTGTCGCGCGAAGGTAGGAGCCAGCGGGACGATCCTGCCAGGCTGACAAGGGTCTCGAAATGCTTGACTGCGAAGGGTGACAGAAAGACCAGGTGGTCGCGCTTCTGTGATTTTCTGCCCTTGACGTTCGCCTTGGGAATGAACCACGTACCCTCTCGGAGATCGAGATGCGTAATTTCGGTTAGGTGCAGTTCCCCTATCCGGCACAGCGTGCTCAAACAGATCCAGGAAACTGCCTGCAACGCCTTGGATGGAGGCTTCCTCTTTCGCTTGTCATCCGAAGCGAGATACTGCTCCTCCAACTCGCGGTATCGAGTCTGGAGCTCGACAA
Source organism: Achromobacter sp. 1014246743 (assembly GCF_059760725.1). Classification (NCBI taxonomy): domain Bacteria; kingdom Pseudomonadati; phylum Pseudomonadota; class Betaproteobacteria; order Burkholderiales; family Alcaligenaceae; genus Achromobacter; species Achromobacter sp. 1014246743. Next base: position 46,793 of record NZ_JCBANA010000034.1, on the reverse strand, counting down.
TCTCAATAGGCGGGAGAACGCGTTCGCGCGCGTTATCCGGGTCGTAATCGTCCGCCAGGAGCACCCCGAGCTCAACCAGCTCAACCGGGTTTCCTTCCGAAAGCAGCTTTCGCCATGGTTGGCGCTTTTCTGCCCAATGGAACATCTGGCCCAGTATTTGGTAGGTCACCTCGGCAAGCCGATTGCAACCGCGGCCGACAATCGAGCGGATCACTCGCTCGATATCCTTCTCGCGAATTGATCGCGCGGGAGTATCACCGATCAAGGGAAGCACGTCTTTTTCAACGATGCGCTTCACCTCGGTGTTGCCATCTGCTCGCTTCACTCCCGATTCCAGCCAGCTTTTATACATCTCTTGGAACGACAGGGCGTCGGTCGTGGCCTCTTCTTCAGCGGCGGTTACAGCGGCAGATTCAGCTGCCATAGCTTCCCGCACCTGGGCTTTTTCCAAGTCGCGGACGGCTGACGGATTGCGGCCCGCCTTAATGTCCGCCCGCGCTTTGTTCCTGGCGGAGCGGATCTCGTCGAGTGTGCGCTCCGGCCATGAGCCGCAGTAGAATCTCTTTACCTTGTCGCCCATGCGATAGGCGTATCGCCACACCACGGCCATCGTGCCGCGCTGAATGCGGATTTCTCCTGTCAGGCCGTCCCCATCAGCCAGGTGATCACCGACCCATTCCGCCGGTACCGCTTCCAGTTCTTTGACGGTCCACCGCGCACCTTTTCCGCGTTTTGGGTATCTCGTCATATTTCCTCGAATCTTTCCGTTCTTCTGCCTCATGCGCCATATGGGACAACATATGGGACAACATTTTTGCGGCTGTCAGCGTATATTAGCGAACGTCGACGAACAAGGAAAATTTTATAAAGCCTTATGAATCAGTTGGTTATTCGTTCGCTGACGTTCGCCGACGTTCGCGCGTTTCTAATTTGGGAGCAGAGGGTCGTGAGTTCGAATCCCACCGCCCCGACCACATACGGCAAGGCCGCTAGCGATAACAGTCGCTAGCGGCCTTTGTTCTTGTGGTGTTCGAAGAACGGCAGGAGATGCGCAGAGTCGGTCGGGTTGTGGACGCAATCGTCAGTCTTCCGTCGGCCGCAACCGCGGCCATTGCCGCAGGCAAGCTGTGGGGGGATGCCAACCAATCAGTCGGGTTGCGCCAGGGTTTCCTTTTCATCGCAGTGAGGATGTTCCTGGGCTACCTCATCCTGGCTTTCAAGAGGCAGTGTTGGCCAGGCCGCCATACGTCCGCCGAAGCGATTCCCCCAGCGGTGTGATGAGGTCGTCCAATCGCCAGCACTGTAACGCTTCGCGCTTTAAGACCAAGTGAACGATCTGCGGTGTCTGCGGGCCGCCGGGCTCGAGCGCGAAGGGGTATCGCATTGCCACGATTGCCGTGCCGGGAGATTCGGTTTCGGTGTCGAAGACGGGCCTGGCCGCCATATCGCCGTCTTGGGCGCCAAGCCAGGGGTTGTAGTCCAGATGACCCACCTCGCCCTTGGCGTAGTCCCATTCCTTGCGCAGCGCCTGGTCGAACTCGGGAGTGAACAGCGACGGGTCATGGCTATCCGGCTTCCAGTAGAAATCGGCGTGCCTTTCATGAAAGGTGCGCGTCCACTGCGCCGGTGCCTGGCAGTCGGCATGTGCAGGCCAGGCCAAGATGGACAGCGCGAACAGTAAAAGAGCCTTCATGCGTGGGGTTCCTTGTGCGAGTTGCCAGGCGGGGGGAGTGTTGCCTGCCAGATTCCCGATTCGATCAGACTGCGGCATTCTTCGATGACCTCATCGGCGACCAGTTTGATAGGAGTCGAGGCTTTGCCCACCTTACGGTGGGCCAGGCATACGGTGCGGGCCAGCGGCGGTTCGATCGGTCGGGCCACCAACAGCCGCGCTTCGATTTCGTCCCTGACCGCGCAGGGGGCCAGCACGCTATGGTACCGGCCACTGGCGACGAGTTTGACCAGTTGGTGTCCGGCGTCGATTTCCAGCGCGACATCCAGGGCGGCGCCGTACTTTTCGGCATGCGATTCCAATGCCGCGCGAAAGCCGTTGGCACGTGACGGCATGGCCAGGGGATAAGCGCCCAGCTCGGCCATTTTCACGGGCGCATGGCGGGCGCGGGTACCGCGGCGGCTGACCAGGTGCATGGTTTCCTGAGCCAACGGCAGGCAATGCAGGTCGACCGTGGCCGAGCGGTCGAACACCACGGCCATATCGATCTCGCTGTTCTGCAGCCATTTCCACAGGTACCCGGAAAAGGCTTCCACCACGCGCAGCTTGATTTTCGGGTAGCGGCTGGACAGCCGCTCGATGATGGGTAGCGCTGCCACCGCCGCCGTCGAGGACGGCAAGCCGATGGCCACGTCACCTTGCGGTTCCTGGCGTAGCCCGTCCAGCTCGCGCAGACTGGTCTGCGCCAATTCCAGGATGTCGTAGGCGCGCGCAAGCAGCAATTGGCCGGCCTGGGTGAGCTGGACGCCACGGGGTTCGCGATGCAGCAACGCCATGCCAAGCCTGGCTTCAAGTTTGGCGACGGCAATGCTCAGCGCGGGCTGGGCCATGCCCAGGCGCTGTGCAGCGGCGGTCATGCTGCCCGCCTCGCTGATGGCAATCAGCGAGGCCAGGTGCTGCATCGTCAGCGGAAGCTTGCCGATCTCATCCATTGATTATTTATATGGAAGAATAAATTTGGCATATTTTACATTTATGGGTTGCCTGGATACAGTCGCCGCTTCCTCGCATAACAATAAGGACGCGCAATGAGACAGGCTGAACAGGCGGCCGCGCCGCCGCTGGCGGTTGACGGCTCGCAAGACAGGGCGGGCAAGCCCTGGCTGCGCGGGTGGCTGAAGCTGATGAGCATCGAGATCGGGGTGGTGCCGCTGCCGATTTTCCTGGCGTTGCTGGGCGTGATCGGCATCATGACGCTGAAAGGCAAGGTGCCCTCCGACCTGTCGATGTCGATCGGCGTACTGGCAGTCGGCGGCTTCATCTTCATGGAGCTGGGCAAGCGGGTCCGCCTGATTTCGGTGACGGGCGTGGCGGCGATCATGGCGTTCGTCGTGCCTTCTGCGCTGACATTCCATGGCGTGATTCCGCCGCAAGTGGTGGAGTCGGTGCAGACCTTTACCAAGGTTTCCAATTTCCTGTACCTGTACATCGCCATCATCATTGTCGGCAGCATCATGAGCATGCCGCGCGATGTGCTGGTGGCTGGATTCCTGAAGATCTTCGTACCGCTGGCGGCCGGGTCGGTCGTGGCGGGTGGGGTCGGCACGGCGGTAGGCATGGCGATGGGCTTTGACTGGATACACAGCCTGTTCTTCATCGTCATTCCCATCATGGCGGGGGGATTGGGCGAGGGGGCGATTCCCTTGTCGCTGGGGTATTCGATACTGATGGCGCAGCCGCAGGAAGCGCTGTTCGCCCAGATCATCCCGGTAGTCATGCTGGGCAGTTTTACCGCGGTAATGCTGGCGGGGCTGTTGAATATGCTGGGCAAGCGATATCCGCACCTGACCGGCGAAGGGCAACTGCAGCCCGGGGCGGATCCCATGCAGGCCGCAGCGGACCGCAAGCCGGTGCCGTCGGTGTTCGACCCGATGGCGCTGGGCAGCGGCCTGGTGACGGTGGTGGGCCTGTATCTGCTGGGTACGTTGAGCCAGAAGCTGTTCGATTTCCCGGCCCCCATCGCCATGCTGATCCTGGTGGTGGCAATGAAGCTCCTGCGCATGATTCCTCCGAAGATCGAAAGCGCGGGCAAGGACCTGTATGCCTTTACGTCCAAGGTCGTGACCTATCCCTTGCTGTTCGCCATGGGCGTGGCGTTGACGCCGTGGGACAAATTTGTCAGTGCGTTCAATGTGCCTACGCTGGTGACGGTCTTCGCCACTGTTTTTTCGATGATCGCGACCGGCTTCCTGGTGGCGCGTCGGCTGCGCATGTACCCCATCGATGTCGCCGTGGTGAATGCTTGCCATAGCGGACAGGGCGGTACCGGTGACATCGCCATCCTGACGGCCGCCAACCGGATGTCGCTGATGCCGTTCGCGCAAATCTCCACGCGGATCGGCGGCGCCATTACGGTAACGCTCGCGCTGGTGGCGGTTCGCTATGTCGTGTGACCTGCTGACCGTGCCGCCCGCTGCACCTGATGAAGTGATTGCGCTGCGTCGCGTGCGTGGCTTTCACGTCGGCGGACGGGCGGTGGACCTGCACGGCCTGCCCCGGAAGACGATCGAGACCGTGCCCGGCGAGCCGCCACGCCGGTCGGATCCCAATGGCCGCTATCAGGTCGGCCAGCTGTACGCGCAGCATTTCGAACTGGCCAACGCAACCCGCCAGACGCCCGTGCTGTTCTGGCACGGCGGAGGCATGACGGGGGCGACCTGGGAAGAGACGCCGGACGGCCGGGCGGGCTGGCATGAGTGCTTCATGCGGCGCAGGTTTCACACCTGCGTCACCGACGCGGTGGAGCGCGGCAGGGCTTCCTGGGCGCCGTATCCCGACATTACTCCCGAGGCGCCGGAGCATCGGACGCTGGACCAGGCGTGGTCCATCTTCCGCTTTGGTCCACAGGGCGGGTACCGATCGGCGTTGGCCCATGCCGGGATGCGCTTTCCGATTCATCGCGCGGACCAGTTCGCCAAGCAGTTCGTGGCACGCTGGACCTGCAACACCGAGGCGACGCTGGCGGCCTATGGTGAGCTATTGCAGCATTTCGGGCGTAGCATCGTCGTGGCCCACAGCGAAGGGGCGCGCCACGCGGCGCAACTGGCGGCCCGAATGCCCGCGGCGATCGCCGCCGTGGTCCTGGTGGAACCTGCCGGTGCGCCGGCGTTGGACGCGGCTGCCGCCTGCGCTGCCGCAAGCGTGCCGCACCTGGTCATCTGGGGCGATCATTTTGCCCACAGCGAGTTGTGGCGTCGGTACCGAGCGGGGGCTGATGATTGGCTGGTGCGGATTCGGGCTGCGGGGGGACGTGCGGACGTGTTGGATCTGCCTGCTGCGGGTATCCACGGCAATTCCCATTTGCTCATGATGGACGATAACTCCGCGGACCTCGCGGCCCTGGCGGCCGATTGGGTTCTGGCCCGGGTGCCTCAAGGCTGACGGCAACCGGGGGCCACGTGTCGCCGGGGCGGACAAGGCCCGGCGCATCATGGCCCAGCACGCAACCCGGTTCTTGGATCTATCGAAAAACGTCGTCGGGGCGCACCATGGAGGCTTCGATATCCCTCCATCAGGACCCATCATGAGCAATCGCATCGACTACGCCCAGGCCTCGCCCGAGGGCTACAAGGCCTACGGCGCCGTCTACACCTATCTGCGCCATTGCGGCCTGCCGGAAGTGCTGGTCAATCTCGTGTATTTGCGGGTGTCGCAGATCAATGGCTGCGCCTATTGCATCGACATGCACTCGCGCGACCTGCTCAAGCAGGACGTGGCCGTGGACAAGCTGGTGCTGGTGCCCGTGTGGCGCGAAGCCGGCGCGGTGTTCAGCGCGCGTGAACAAGCCGCGCTGGCCTGGGCCGAATGCGTGACGCGGGTGGCTGAAACCGGCGTGCCGGACGCCGACTACCAGGCGGCTGCCGCGCAGTTCAATGACAAGGAACTGGCGGACCTCACCTATGCGATCGGCCTGATGAATGCCTTCAATCGGCTGGGCGTGACGTTCCGCAATGTGCCGGCCGCCGCGAAGAAGGCGGCGCAGGCGCAGTAAGGGGCCGGCGGGCTCCGCGGGATCGGGTCCGCGCCCGCCTCAGGGCCAGATCAGCTTCAGCGCGATCGCCAGCATGGCGACGCCGACCAGCGCATCCAATACCCGCCAGGCGGTCTGGCTGGCAAACACGGGCCGCAGCAGTCGGGCGCCGAAGCCCAGCGTGAAGAAGAACAGGAACGACGCCGTCATGGCGCCCAGGGCGAAGGCGGTCTTTTGCCCTTCGTATTGGCTGGAAATCGATCCCAGCAGCACCACGGTGTCCAGATACACGTGCGGGTTCAGCCAGGTGAAGGCCAGGCAGGCGGCGAGCGTGGCGCCCAGCCCGGCGGCTTGCCGCGAGGACGGGGTGAGGCTGCCGTGGTTGCGCAGGGCCGACCGCAGGCTGCGAGCCGCATAGACGAACAGGAACAGCGCGCCGCCGTAGCGCAGCACCGGTTCCAGCCAGGGCAGGGCGTTGGACGCCAGGCCGAAGCCCGCAATGCCCGCCGCGATCAACAGGGCGTCCGAGACCGCGCACACCAGGCAGACGGCAAACACGTGTTCCTGGCGCAGGCCCTGGCGCAGCACGAAGGCGTTCTGTGCGCCGATGGCAAGGATCAGGCTGAGGCTGAGGAGAAAACCGGGCAGGAAAGCGTGAGTCATGTGGCACCTTGAAGCAAGGGCGACAGACTAGCGGTTGTGGCCTGGTTAGAGAATCTAAAGATACTAATCTATCTTTAGTACTGCTGAAGTCGGCGCTGGGCCGCGCAGCCGGGGCGCGGGCGCGGTCAGCCGAGCTAGTGGCGCGCGGCGATGGGGCCGGGTTGCAACTTGTCGAGCTGGGCCTGCAGCGAATCCAGCAGCAATTGCAACTGCTCGGACGTCATGGCATAGACGCGGCCACGGGCGCTGCCCTCGGCGGCCGAAGGCGTCGGGGCGGGCAGAAAATCCAGCCGCAAGAGCAGGGAGTCGTGTTCCACGAGAGGCAGCATGGCCCAACCGGTTACAGGCGACACGGCCTCGCCTGGCTTGAAATCTCTGTCATGCACCTTGCACCACCTTGCGTATGCCTCCGGCAACGGGCCGGACACGGGAATTCTATTCGTTCAGCTAAACGTCAGCAAGCGAGGGGCGGCACGAGGTGCAGATGCAAAAAGGGCGCCGAGATCGGCGCCCTGGCGGGGGATGCGCAAGCAGGCGCGTACGCTAGCCTGCTTTCTGGTCCGCGGCGAGCAACAGGCTGTACAGCTTGTCCTTGAGCAGCAGTTTCTCTTTTTTGAGCACTTCGACGGCGCCATCGGACGCCGGGATAATGCCGGCCTCCATGTTCTTGATTTCCTGGTCCAGGTCATTGTGCCGCTGGAACAGGGCCGAGAAGTGGCCGTTTTCGGCTTTCAGTTGGGTAATCAGTTGGCGGTACTCAGGAAACATGGCGGCCTCGTGCTGTGATCCGGTTGAAAAACGACTGCGCTGCGGCCGGCAGGCCGGCCCGCAATGAACGGTCGATTCCATGACATCGCACCGGCCAGTCAAAGTCAACCGACCTTCCTTCGCCATCGGGGCCACTATTTGGGGGGATTTGACGCAACACAAGGATTGGCGCGGTTTTGGGACGAATAGGGATGGTCTTATCCACTCACGTTTAATTACATGCTCTGCGAGGGCGGGGGGGATACACTCGCTTCCCCGTGGTCTGCCATAAGAGTGCAATGAATCAGCGCGCGCCCCTTCACCGTCAGGTTGTGAATTTGTTCAAGCAGGACGGTCGCATCCACCCGGGTACCGGCATGATCACCGGCGTGATTGCGCTGTTCCTGGCGATCCTGTCCGTGCTGGGCGTGCTGGCGTTTCACTTTCCGGCGTATCTGACAACACCCGAGCTGCGCAGCTTCTATACGGTCGAAGCGATGCGCGCGCTGCTGTTCGGCGCCTTGCTGGTGTCGGGCACGATTGCGTTGACGAATATTGTCTTCGGCCGCCAGCGCTGGCTCAATATCGCTGCATTCGTCCTGGTGTGCGGCGCAGTGGCGGCCGGCGGCAGCCAGGTCGTGGTGACCAGCACCAATACCGGCCACACCCCCTACCTCGGGCTGGACTGGTTCATCCTGGACCTGCTGGCGTCCAGCACCGTGTTCATCATCTTCGAGAAGCTGTTTCCGCTGTACCCCGGCCAACCGGTGTTCCGCGGTGAATGGCAAGTGGACATGAAGCATTTCCTGTTCAACCACCTCTCGGTGGGGGCGGTGCTGCTGTGCATCAACTTCTTCGTGCACAGGCTGTTCTCGTGGGCGGCGTATGAACCGCTGCAGCAGGCCATCCAGTCGTTGCCCTACCTGGCCGAGTTGTTCCTGGCCGTGCTGGTGGCCGATCTGGTGCAGTACGCCGCGCATCGGGCGTATCACGAGGTACCGTTCCTGTGGCGCATCCATGCGGTGCACCACAGCACCCGCACGCTGGACTGGCTGGCCGGCTCACGCTTGCACATCGTCGAGCTGCTGATCACGCGTGTGGCGGTGCTGGGCGTCCTGTTCGCGCTGGGGTTTTCCAAGCCGGTGCTGGACGCCTACATCATCATCGTCGGGTTCCAGGCGGTGCTGATTCACTCCAACGTCAAGCTGCCCTGGGGCTGGCTGCGCTACGTGATCGTGACGCCGGATTTCCATCACTGGCACCATTCGTCCGACACGGAAGCCATCGACAAGAACTACGCGGCCCATCTGTCGTTCATCGATTACCTGTTCGGCACCGCCGTGCGCGGCGCCGGCAACCGTCTGCCGCAGAACTACGGCATCCTGGACAACGACATGCCCGGCACATTCCTGGCGCAGCAGGCCTACCCATTCCGCAAGAAGTAGGCCGATCGACTCGGCTCGCCGAGCGCCGCCTCACTGGGGGCGCATGGATCGGCCGCGTGGATACTGGAAATTTCCAGGGTTCAGAAAAACCGCAGCTCGCGCAGCGCGTTATATAGCTCTGAATCGTTTCTGGCGCCGATTTTCCGCATCGCGGATACCTTGTGCGCGCTGGCGGTCTTGACGGTGCGGTTGATCTTGACCGCCACCTCGGTCATGGACATGCCCGCCGCGAACAGGCGCAGTACTTCCAGTTCCTTGTCGCTCAACGCGGTACCGCGGACCGTATGCCAGCTTTCATTCAGCAGGGTCAATATGGTGGGAGACTGGTAGGCCAGGCCACCGTCGACCCGCTCCAGCGCAATGGCAATATGGGTCAGCGGGTCGCGCTTGCTGACCACCGCCGCCACGCCGTTTTCGATAATGACGCGAATAATGGCCGCGTTGTCCTGCATGGTGAAGACGACGATCTTCATGTGGGGATACTGCCTCTGGATCCATTTCACGAGGGTGAGGCCGTCCGCCGCATCTTCCCGAGGCAGCGAGTAATCGGCGATCAAGACATCGGCGGCATGGCGGGCCAGCAGGTCACGCAGCCCGATGATGGTGGATGCGCAGCCGACCAGCTGAACAGCGGGCAGGTCGCCCAGGATTTGTCCAAGTGCGGTAAGAACCAAGGGGTGGTCGTCAATGGCGATGACTCGCATGATGTCTATGCTCCTGATGGTTGGGACAAGGGAGGGCACGCGGTGGCGCACTGCGTGTGCGGTCGAATGCGCGAGGCAATGGCAGGAAGCGGAGCGCGGGCAGGCCGCACGGGTGAGGCAGGATCGGCCAGGCGCGTGGGGCCGCAGAGGAACGGATGCCAGGCATGGACCGACCGCAGCAGGACGCAAAGCGGAGGCGGCAGCGCAGCCCTTGGGGAAGAAGGAATGCGGGTCCCCGGGCCAACTGCGGGCAACGCATCGCGGGGCGATCCGATCGATCGCCGTGTGGCTAGGTAGCGCGAACCGGGCTCGGATGAGGGCGCGTCTGCTCGCGCGATTTTCTGATCGTCAATCTGGCTTGAAATGCACCAGAAATACGCTCGCGATTTCCGGTGGTGCAACCTTATGTGGCAGTAGAAATATCGGCCGCTTGCAGCATCAAGGCAAAGGGCAGTGGATTTTTAAAATAAATGAATTCTTGCGCATGCCGAGCGGTTTGGCGCGTGTGGAAGATTCTAATTTTCTAATATCCAGGCGCTGCGTCGATCGCCGCGCCGCGCGATCCTGTCACTGTCCGGGGAATATCCAATACTCGGAATCGACCGCCCCGGCATTATGGTTTGGCCTGTCATATCGTCTTGCCACAGAGGCAGGGGCCACGGCGCAAAAGGCATTTTGGCGAGCCTTGCGTTCGCCGATCGTCAACCGTTGTCCGCCTTCAGGCGCAGTGCGGTTGACGAGGCATATGTCGTGCCGCCGATAAAATGATGCGGGGCGGGGAACCGGTCGAAGTTGCGGCCGGCATTTTCCAGAAAAATGCCACGCGCTCGACGCTACATTACTTTGACGGCCCGGCCGATGAATTGAATCGGACCGGTCGGCTTGCCGATGGGCGAGCCGGTGGCCGGTTCCAGCGTCAATTCGAACAACTGGTTGGGTTCCAGCGGGGGCAGTTTGTCCAGCGGAATACGCACCGGTTCGCCCGGTTTGACCAGGCCCAGCGACACCGGACCGGCCCAGCCGTCGGCCTTGGTCCAGAATTCCAGCGCGCGATCGGCCGGCACCTGCATGGCCGCGATCGGCACCAGTTGCACCTCGCGCTCGCCCGCCTGCGCCTGCACCACCCAGCCCGGCGTCTGCGACTGCGGGGCGACCAGCACCACCATGTATTGCATCGGGCCGGGCGTTTGCGCGGGCCGTAGCGCCAACGTGCCGGCCAGGACCAGGGCGGCGGCCAGGCCGCTGGCGGCGACCCCGCGCCAGAAGAACAGGCTGTCCCACCACCGCGGGCGCGACGATGCGCCGGCCCGGGCGGCGGCTGACTGGCCGTTCAGTGTCTTCTCGATACGCGGCCACAGGCCGGGCGACGGCTCGACCGGCGCGGCCAGGTTGGCCAGCGGCAGCAGGCGCGCTTCCCAGCGGTCGACGGCGGCACGCAGCGCGGCATCGTGCGGCAGGCGGGCATCGACGTCGCGACGGCGCGCGCCGGACAGGGTGCCCAGCACGTACTCGCCGGCCAGTTCGTCCAGGCCTTCGGGGGGTTCAGGCAGGGCGCTCATGCCAGGCATTCCTTCAGCGCTTTCAGGCTGCGCTTGATCCAGGCTTTGACGGTGCCCAGCGGGGCGCCCAGGCGTTGCGCGATTTCACCGTGCGACAGGCCTTCGACGTAGGCATGCAGCACGCAGTTGCGGCGCACGGGTTCCAGTTGTTCCAGGCAGGGGCCGATGCGGCCGGCGCTGTCGCGCCAGTCGAAGGCTTCACGCGTGTCGTGCCAGGCCTCGATCGCATCGCGGGCGTCCAGCGCGGCGGCGGTGTCGTCGTCGACGGCGGTCTCGTGGCGGCCGTCACGCACGGCGTTCAGCGCCAGGTTGCGGGCAATGCTGTAGATCCAGCCGCGGGCCGAGCCGCGCGCGCTGTCGAAGCTGCCCGCACGGTTCCAGATATTGACGAAGGCGTCGTGCACGATGTCTTCGGCCCGGGCGCGGTCGCGCAGGATGCGCTGGGCCACACCCAGCAGCCGTGGGCCTTCTTGGCGGTACAGGGCTTCCAGCGCCGAGCGACGCCCCGCGGCGCACTGGTCAAGGGCCGCTTCGTAATCGAAATCCGGAACAGGTCGGTTCGGCATGCGCGCGGGGGCAGGGGCGGTGGGCGGGGACCCGGGCAAGGCCCGGGCGGCGGCGGATGCAGGCATGTTACCGGACTCCCGCCGCCGTGGCCCGTTGCACGTCGCCGTTGCACGTCGCCGTTGCACGTCGCCGTTGCACGTCGCCGTTGCACGTCGCGTCAGTTCGCTTTCCAGAAGATGTAGTCGGCCTGGTACGAGACCTGGCTGCGCTGGCCGGCCGTGGTGCAGGGCGTTTGCGGGGCGACGCCGCCCTTGAGCGCGGTGCGCTGGATGTAGGCGACGCCATTGAGCGCGCCGGCGCCCATGGCGGGATTGGCCTTGACCAATTGGTACGGCAGGTTGCCGGCGCCGGCGGGCGCCACGGCGACCTGGGTACCGGTCAGCTTGGAGCCGTCGGCGGCCTCCCAGGTGGCGGGCGGGCCGTAGTAGGTGCCGACCTGTTTGCCCTGGCGATCCTTCAGCACGGCTTTCGGGCCGGCGAAGACCCATTCCAGCTGGTCCTTGGCGTCTGCCTTGGCGCGGCATTCATAGGTGATTTCGCCCGCGCCGACGGTTTCCCAGGCGACCTTGTGGCCGGCGGGGACCTGGACGGGTGCGGGCAGGGCGTCCTGCGAATACGCCATGGCCGGGGCAGCGGGCATCAGGCCGCAGGCGGCCAGCAGGGCGGCGGCCAGCAGGCCGGTGGCGGGGGTGGGGCGAGTGGTCATGAGCGGTCTCCTGGGGATGTCCCTGGGGGATACGGCGGGCAGGATGCGCGCCGTTGCAGGTACTACCCGCCGGAGCCGCATTTGGATGCAGGCCAATTGGAATTATTTTTTTGGCCAGCGGGCGTCTCGAAGGAACCTCCTGTTTGCCGGAGAATCAGGCAGCCGCCAGCGCCTCGTCCTTCCAACGCTGCTTGTCGCGCAAGGGCGGGGTGCCGAACAGGCGGCTGTATTCGCGACTGAACTGCGACGAGCTTTCGTAGCCCACGGCGTGCGCGGCCAGGGCAACGCCGGCGTCGTCGGTCAGCATGAGGCGGCGCGCCTCTTGCAGCCGCAGGTGCTTCTGGTATTGCAGCGGGCTCATGGCGGTGGCCTGCTTGAAATGGTGGTGCAGCGAGGACACGCTCATGTGGACGTCGCGGGCGATTTCCTCGACCCGCAAGGGCTGGGCATAGTTGTCGCGCAGGATGCGAATGGCCTTGGCCACGCGGTTCAATTGGCTGTCCTGCATCACGCTCTGGCGCAGCACCACGCCCTGGCCGTTCATCAGCAGGCGATACAGCAGTTCGCGCTTGACCATCGGCGCCAGGATCGGGATGTCGCGCGGCGTGTCCAACAGGCGCAGCAGTCGCAGCACCACGTCCAGCAACGTGCCACCCAGCGGATTGACGCACAGCGCGCGGGACGCCTCGGCCGGCACCAGCGGCGGCAGGTTTTCGTCGCTGATCAGCTCGGAAATCTCTTCCGGGTTCAGATCCAGGCGCAGTCCCAGGTAGGGCAGGGTCGGACTGGCCACCGATACCTTGGCCACCACGGGCAGGTCGACCGACGAAATCAAGTAGTGGAAGGGGTCGTACTCGTAGGTTTCGTCACCGATCCACAGGCGCTTGGATCCTTGCGCAATGACCGCCAGCGCGGCTTTCTGCAGGCCGGGCTTGGCGCCGGTGGGCTGCGAGATACGGTGCAGGTAGAGGCCTTCGATGGGGGTATCGAGCGATCCCTCCATGGTGCCGGTCATGCGTTCCAGCAGGCCCAGCAGTTCGCGCCGGGCGGGCTCGAAGGCGGCATCCAGGAGGGCGGCAGAGTCGGGAATGGGCAGGTCGGAAGTAGGAGGCATGGGGGCTCCGGGTGGGCGGCCTCGCGCACGCGCGTGCTGCGTGGCCGCCAGAGGATCAGGCGGTATTGAGTGTAGACCCGGGCTGGGCCTCATGGTGCACCCGGATGCGCGGCGCGGAGAATCAGGCAAAGAATGCGGAGGATCGGGCGGATGCCCGGCGTGCGGGTCGAGGGCCAGAGAATCAGGCAAAAAAAGGGCAGGATCGAGCATCCATCCGAAGGGCCCGGCGACGCATACTGTTTCCACCCCGGCCACGCGCCTGCTGCCTTCCCATCCCGGGATGGGCGACGCGCCGCGCCCACGAAGGAGTGCAATGATGCGGTACAAGAAATTCGGCAGCACCGGCCTGTTCGTCTCGGAACTTTGCCTGGGCACCATGACCTTCGGCGGCGAAGGCGAATTGTGGAGCAAGATCGGCGACCTGCAGCAGGAAGACGCCAACCGCCTGGTGGGGCGCGCACTGGAAGCGGGCGTCAACTTCATCGACACGGCGGATGTCTATTCCGAGGGCCGCTCTGAAATCATCACCGGCCAGGCGCTGCGCGACCTGAAGGTGGCGCGCGACGACGTGGTCATCGCCACCAAGGTGTTCGGGCAGACGGGCGCCGGCGTCAATGCCCGTGGCAATTCGCGCTTTCACATCATGGACAGCGTCAAGAAAAGCCTGTCGCGGCTGCAACTGGATCATATCGACCTGTACCAGATCCACGGCTTCGACCCGGCCACGCCGGTCGAGGAAACCGTGCGGGCGCTGGACAACCTGGTGCAGCACGGCCACGTGCGCTACGTGGGGGTGTCCAACTGGGCGGCCTGGCAGATCATGAAGGCCCTGGGCATTGCCGAGCGCCTGGGCCTGGCGCGCTTCGAATCGCTGCAGGCGTACTACACCATCGCGGGCCGCGACCTGGAACGCGAGATCGTGCCGCTGCTGCAGAGCGAAGGCGTGGGCCTGATGGTCTGGAGCCCCCTGGCGGGCGGCCTGCTCAGCGGCAAGTACCGCCGCGACGGCCAGGCCGAGGCCGGCAGCCGCCGCGCCCAGTTCGACTTCCCGCCGGTTGACCGCGATCGTGCCTTCGACAGCATCGACGTCTTGCGCCAGGTGGCGGATGCGCGCGGCGTGTCGGTGGCGCAGGTGGCATTGGCTTGGCTGCTGCACCAGCGTTCGGTGACCAGCGTCATCATCGGCGCCAAGCGGGTCGATCAGCTGGACGACAACCTGGCGGCCACCGCCATCAAGCTGACGCCGGACGAGCTGGACCAGTTGGACAAGGTCAGCGCGTTGCCGCCGGAATACCCGGGCTGGATGCACGTGCGCCAGGGCGAATTCCGCCGCAGGCAACTGGCCGAGTCGGACGCGGGCTGACCCGCCAGCCCGAGGGGAAGGCGCGGCGGCTGACACCGCCGCCGCTTGGGAAGGCAGCTGTAGAATCCTGGGGATCGGAGGCGGTCGCTGGCGTTGACCGCCCACTCATTGTCCAGGGAGCTTTTTCTATGAAGCGCTATGCGCGTGCCGCCGGTTTCGCGGCGGTCATGGCGGTTGCCGTGCAGGGGGGCGCCAGGGCGGCGTCCACCCCGAGCTTTGACTGCGCCCGCGCCACAAGCAGCGCTGAAAAGGCGATCTGCGCCGATGCCAGCCTTGGGGCATTGGACGTCAGTATTGCCAACCAATTTGGCAAGGCGCGCAAGGCCTTTGACGCCGAAACGGCCCGGGCCCTGTCGTCCGAGCAGCGGCAATTCGTCCGTGTACGCGATGAGTCCTACGAGCACCCGACAGATAGCGCGACGGGCGCCGAGGAAATCGCCGAGCGCTTGCGGGATCGCGAAGCATTCCTGACGGCGCTTGAACTGGCGCCACGAAAGGGTTTCGAAGGAAATTGGGGCAACTTCAGCGGCGAGCTCAAAGTGACTCGGCTTGCCGATGGCCGTCTGGCTGCCAAGGTTTCCGCAGCGGCGCCTTACAACGCCAGCTGGGTTTGCGAAGCCTCGGGGGTGGGCGCACTGAGCGGCGATACGCTGGTGCTCCAGGAGCAGGACGGCGACGGGTGGACGCTGGTGTTGCGCCGCGTGGGCTCGGGCCTGGGGCTCGAAGAAGTGCCGCCTCCCGGTGACAAGAGCGAAGCCAGTTCGCCCAGTTGCGGCTTCAATGGGTCGTTGGCCGGTATCTACTTCCCGTTGCGCTGAGGCGCTGCGCCATCGTGCCCATTCCCTTCCTGCGCCAGCTCACCGCCGTCAGCCGTACGCCGCAGGCCAATCGGCGGCTGGCCTATATCCTGACCTTCACCGCGGGTGCGGTTAACGCGGGCGGCTTCCTGGCCGTGCAGCAGTACACCTCGCACATGTCGGGCATCGTCTCGATGATGGCCGACCACATGGCGCTGGGCAGCCTGGCGGTGGTGCTGCAGGGGCTGGCTGCTCTGCTGTCGTTCCTGGCGGGGGCGGCCACGTCGGCCTCGCTGATCCACTTCGGGCGCCGTTCGCACCTGGCCAGCGAGTTCGCGCTGCCGCTGCTGGTCGAGGCCGTGCTGCTGCTGGTGTTCGGTCTCTTGGGTGCCAACCTGGAAACGTTACGCTGGTTCTACGTACCGGGCACCGTGATGCTGCTGTGCTACATCATGGGCCTGCAGAATGCGATGATCACGAAGGTGTCGAAGTCCGAAATCCGCACCACCCACGTGACCGGCATGGTCACCGATATCGGCATCGAGCTGGGCAAGCTGTTCTACTGGAACCTGGCGCGATCCGACGCCGCGAATTCGCCACCCGTGCGGGCCGATCGCGGCAAGCTGATCGTCTTGGGCGCGATGGTCACGTTGTTTTTCACCGGCGGCGTGGTGGGCGCGTATTCGTTCTTCCATTACGGCTTCGGGTCCACGTTGCCGCTGGCGCTGTGCCTGATGGTGCTGGCGGCAGTGCCGGTGGCCGACGATATCCGCGGGTTCTTCTCTCGGCCGTGATGCCCCGCGGCGTCCGGCATGCCGCCATTGTGTGAACCGTCGTTGCCGCGATGCCGGCCTAGGCTTTCGCGTGGGCCAGGAAGACCTGCAGCGCGGCGGCCGTCTGCCCGTGCAGGCTGGCCAGGCGCGCGTCCTTGGCCGGCTCGGTGATGGCACGGCCCTGGGCGTCGAGCGCATAGGGCTGGCCCAGCACGCGTGCCATATCGATCTGGAAGAAGCTGCTGTCGCCATACGGGCGCTTGCCGTCGATGTACGGCATGGGCCAGTAGGCGTCGCCTTCGCGCAGCACGGCTTCCAGCGCACCTTTGCCCGCTTCACGCCAGTTGGCCGCACGCAGCAGGGCAAGGTGCTCGCGATGCAGCCGGAAAAAGCCCTTGGCGTCCACGCCACTATCCGGAAAGTCGAAGGCCTCGCGCCGTTGCGGCGGCAGGGCATAGCGGCCGGGCGGCAACTGACCGATACCGCGCACATAGGCGGGCACCAGCCGGCAGACCTCGGCCATGCGCTGCGTCGCCAGGCGGCTGTCGGCCGTGCCCAGCAACGCCATCGCCTCGGCCACCGTGTCCTTGCCGCCCAGCGGATATTCGAATTCGATGCCGGGCGCGCCGGATTCCACGGGAATCCAGATCACGCCCAGGTGGCGCATCAGCTTGGCGTGGTCTGCGCCGTAGCGGATGCCTGCCAGGTCCGCCTGGAACACGCGGCGGATGATGGCGTCGCGGTCGTTCGGCGCTGCGCTACCCGCGGCAGTTGCCATGCGAAAGGGGGCGCAGGCCAGCGCCGCCATCGCCAGTGCCAGGGCGCGGCGGGGCGGGCAAGCGAGCGGTTCAGGGGGCGGCATGGACGTGTCGGACGGCATAAGGGGCATGAGGGCGATTCCAGGGGCTGCGGGCGGCTGTTGCGCCGGGGGGGGCATGGCCTTGAATGAAGCGGCTAGCGCGGCAACGACGCCCGTTCGGCCTCGGCTCGCGCATAGCCGGGCTGCACCCGTAGCGCGGCCTCGAAACTGGCGCGGGCGTCGGCCTGGCGGCCCAGCCGCCGCAGCAGCAAGCCCTGGTTGGTCAGGATCTGGGCGCTGGGCGGCGTGGCCGCCACCGCTTGTTCGTACGCTTTCAGTGCCTCCGGAATGCGGTCCAGGCCGTCCAGCAGCGCGGCTTCCAGGTTCAGCCCGATGCTCCATTGCGGATAGCGCGCGGTCAGGGCGCGCGCCGTGGCCAGTGCGTTGGGCAGGTCCCGCAACTCGGCCTGCGCACCGGCCTTGTTCACGTAGAACCAGCGGTTGTCCGGGGCCAGCGTGATCGCCTCGTCGAACAGCTTCACCGCGGCGGCCTGCTGGCCGTTGATGGATTGCAGCTTGCCCAGGAAGTTCTTGACGTCGGCATTGGCCGGCTCGCGCTGCGACAGGGCTTCGGCAATGCGCTGCGCCTGCGCCGGATCGTTGGCGCGCAGCGCGGCGGAGATCTGCTGGTTCATGTCCTGCAGCGGCGCGGGCCATTGCTGGATGCGGGCGCGCAAGGCGGCGCTCTCCGAAGCCAGTTCGGCCTTGTAGGCGTTATCGAATTCCAGCGGCTGCGCTTGCGCGGGGGGGCCGACAAGCAGCAAGACGGCCAGCAGGCCGGATACGGCGGCGAGAGGTAAACCGGACAACGATCGAACCGTACGAAGCAGCGTTGCGGTCATGAGCGGGCGGGTAGGGGTCACAGGGACCCCTACGATATCCCGGATGCGACTACTTGGGCATCAACACGCTGTCGATCACGTGGATCACGCCGTTGGATTGGTATACGTCATAGGTGCTGATATTGGCCACGCCGCCCTTTTCGTCCTTGACGGTCAGGTTGTGCTTGCCGTTCATCATGACCCAGAGCTTGCCGCCGCTGGCCGTGGTCAGTTCGGTCACGCCGCCCTTTTTGGCCTTGGCGGCCAGGGCGTCGAAGTCCAGTTTGCCCGGCACCACGTGGTAGGTCAGGATCTTGGTCAACGTGGCCTTGTTTTCCGGCTTGACCAGCGTGTCGACCGTGCCGGCGGGCAGCTTGTTGAAGGCGGCATTGGTGGGCGCGAAGACCGTGAACGGACCCTTGCCCTGCAGCGTATCCACCAGGCCGGCGGCTTTCACGGCCGCGACCAGGGTGGTGTGGTCGGCGGAATTGACCGCGTTGGCAACGATGGTCTTGCCGGGCATCATCGCTTGTCCACCCACCATGACGTCGGCCGCGTAGGTCGGCGACAGGGTCAGGGCGGCGCTGGCGATGGCAATCGAGGCTAGCAATTTCATGACGATCTCCTTTGTGTTGGCCGTCACGAACACATACGGGGCTGGCGTTGGCCTGGATGCAAAACAAGAGTTGGGATAAACCCTAGGAGCGTGCCCCGACGCCTGTGTCGCCAAGCCTTTGCCTTGACGCCGCGCGAGTATGAGCATTATTCGGGTGCTTGTTCCCGATGCTGCCCTGACGCCAGACAGGTAGTATCAAGGGGTCTTGCCAAGCCGCGCACCGGCGCGCGGCACCGCCCGCGAATGGAGTAATTCGCTATTTTCAGGAGGATAAATACAAAGCATGGACGCGGAATTCTGGTTGGAACGCTGGCGCGACGGTCGCACGCATTTTCATCAAACGCGCGTGACGCCTCTGTTGCAGAAATACTGGCCGACGCTGTCGGTGCCCCCCGGGGGCAAGGTGCTGGTGCCGCTATGCGGCAAGTCGCTGGATATGGTGTGGCTGGCGGCCCAGGGCTTTCAGGTATTGGGTGTGGAACTGTCCCAATTGGCGGTCGAGCAATTCTTCACCGAAAACGAGCTCAAGCCCGTCATCCACGACACCGCCTACGGCAAGCATTATGTCGCGGGCAATATCGAGATCATCTGCGGCGATATCTTCAAGCTGGATGCGCAACTGCTGTCGCACTGCGTGGGCGCCTATGACCGGGCGGCCCTGATCGCCCTGCCGGCGGACATGCGCGGCGCCTACGTGCGCCACGTCTACGGGCAGTTGGCGCCGGGCTATCGCGGCTTGCTGATCACCCTGGACTATCCCCAGGAAGAGATGGAAGGCCCGCCGTTCGCGCTGGTCGATACCGAAGTGCGGGCCTTGTTCACCGGTGTGTCGCCGGCCGTCATCATCGACCGCCGCGACATCCTGGCCAAGGAACCCAAGTTCGCCGAACGCGGGGTCAGCCGGCTCGATACCGTGGTGTATCGGCTGGGCGTGCAGGCCTGAGCGCGCCCCAGGGGGCGGCGCGAGCCGCTTCCCTTGGCAAAAGCCGCTTAGAAAAACCAGCCGCCGCGCGTCAGGTCCTTTTCGCAGCTTTTGTACTGGCTGGCGAATTTGTCGGCGCGCGCCTGCACCTTCTTCGATACCGTCTTGAGCCAGGCCTTGCGGTCGTAGCTGCGGTTGCGGTAGCCGGTCCAGCCTTCGTGGTAGTTCAGGTACTGACCGTAGGCATCCGACTTGGACACGCCGTTCAGGCGCTGGGTCTTGTTCATGTACCAACCCATGAAATCCAGCGCGTCGGCGAAATTGTCGCGGCTTGAACCCCAGCCGCCGGCGTCTTTCTTGTAGTCGCCCCAGGTCTCGTCCTTGGCCTGCGCGTAACCGTAGGCGGAACTGACCCGACCCCAGGGGATGATGCCCAGGAAGTAATAGCGCGGCGGCACGGCGTCCTGCTTGAACGAGGATTCCTGGTACATCATGGCCATCGGCACCTGCACCGGCGCGCCCCATTTTTTCTGCACCTTCAACGCGGCATCGTGCCAATCGGGCTTTTCGCGGAAGATGGCGCAGATGTTCTCGGGGTTCGAGGGCGGCGCCGTGGCGCAGCCGGCCAGCGCCGTCAACAGCGGCAGCGGCAACAAGAGCCGTGTCATTGGCAGTCTTCTCCTGGGGCCGGCGGGCGGCAGTGAGGGGTTTGTGTCATTGGTTACGGTGATTGTATGAAAACGTATCGCCAAATAAGTTCCGTCCCCGACTAATTTCCTGCCTGGCCGGGCGATGCCCCTTGCTTGCCTTGCGCAGCGTCAAATAAAAAACGGCCCCGGATCGCTCCGGGGCCGTCTGCAGGCAGGCCTGGCTGGCGGATGAGGCTTACACCTCGATCACGTCGGCCACGTCCTTGTAGTCAGCGATCTTGTCGAAGTTCAGGTACTGATAGATCTGGTCGCCGCTCTTGTTGATGACGCCCATGTCGGCCATGTACTCGTCCTTGGTCGGAATCCGGCCCAGCTTCGAGCAGATGGCGGCCAGCTCGGCCGAACCCAGGTACACGTTGGTGTTCTTGCCCAGGCGGTTCGGGAAATTGCGGGTGCTGGTCGACATGACCGTCGCGCCTTCACGCACCTGGGCCTGGTTGCCCATGCACAGCGAGCAGCCCGGCATTTCGGTACGTGCGCCCGCCGTGCCGAACACGCCGTAATGGCCTTCTTCGGTCAATTGCGTGGCATCCATCTTGGTGGGCGGGGCCACCCACAGCTTGACGGGGATGTCGCGCTTGCCTTCCAGCAGCTTGGACGCCGCGCGGAAGTGGCCGATGTTGGTCATGCAGCTGCCGATGAACACTTCGTCGATCTTGGCGCCGGCGACTTCCGACAGCGTCTTGACGTCGTCCGGGTCGTTCGGGCAGGCCACGATGGGCTCGTGCACGTCGGCCAGGTCGATCTCGATGACGGCGGCGTATTCGGCGTCGGCGTCCGGCTCCAGCAGCTTGGGGTCGGCCAGCCAGGCTTCCATTGCCTTGATGCGGCGGCCCAGCGTGCGTTCGTCTTCGTAGCCGTTGGCGATCATCCACTTCAGCATCACGATGTTGCTGTTGATGTACTCGATGATCGGTTCCTTGTTCAGGCGCACCGAGCAGCCGGCGGCCGAACGTTCGGCCGAGGCGTCCGACAGTTCAAAGGCTTGTTCGACCTTCAGGTCGGGCAGGCCTTCGATTTCCAGGATGCGGCCGGAGAAGATGTTCTTCTTGCCTTGCTTGGCCACCGTCAGCAGGCCTTGCTTGATGGCGTACAGCGGAATGGCATTGACCAGGTCGCGCAGGGTCACGCCAGGCTGCAGCTTGCCCTTGAAGCGGACCAGCACCGATTCCGGCATGTCCAGCGGCATCACGCCGGTGGCGGCGGCAAAGGCGACCAGGCCCGAACCGGCCGGGAACGAGATGCCGATGGGGAAGCGGGTGTGCGAGTCGCCGCCGGTGCCGACGGTGTCGGGCAACAGCATGCGGTTCAGCCACGAGTGGATCACGCCATCACCCGGGCGCAGCGACACGCCGCCACGGGTGCTGATGAATTCCGGCAGCGTGTGGTGCGTCTTCACGTCCACGGGCTTGGGGTAGGCGGCGGTGTGGCAGAACGACTGCATCACCAGGTCGGCCGAGAAGCCCAGGCAGGCCAGGTCCTTCAGCTCGTCGCGGGTCATCGGGCCGGTGGTGTCCTGGCTGCCGACCGAGGTCATCTTCGGTTCGCAGTAGGTGCCCGGGCGAATGCCGCGGCCTTCCGGCAGGCCGCAGGCGCGGCCGACCATCTTCTGGGCCAGCGTGAAACCCTTGCCGGTGTCGACCGGGTCCTTGGGCAGGCGGAACAGCGTCGACGGCGGCAGGCCCAGCGCTTCGCGCGCCTTGCCCGTCAGGCCACGGCCGATGATCAGCGGAATGCGGCCGCCGGCGCGCACTTCGTCGAACAGCACGTCGGACTTCACTTCGAATTCGGCGATGACTTCGCCGTTCTTGAGGGCGCGGCCTTCGTAGGGACGCAGTTCAACCACGTCGCCCATTTCCATCTTGGACACGTCCAGCTCGATCGGCAGGGCGCCGGCGTCTTCCATCGTGTTGTAGAAGATCGGGGCGATCTTGTTGCCCAGGCAGACGCCGCCAAAGCGCTTGTTCGGCACGAAGGGGATGTCTTCGCCCGTGAACCACAGCACCGAGTTGGTGGCCGACTTGCGCGAGGAACCGGTACCGACCACGTCGCCCACGTAGGCGACCAGATGGCCCTTTTCCTTCAGCGATTCGATGAACTTGACCGGGCCGCGCTTGCCGTCTTCTTCCGGCTGGAAGGCCGCGCCGTCGCGCTTGTTCTTCAGCATCGCCAGGGCGTGCATCGGAATGTCGGGGCGGGTCGTGGCGTCGGGAGCGGGCGACAGGTCGTCGGTGTTGGTTTCGCCAGGCACCTTGAAGACCGTGATGGTCAGGCTTTCGGGCAGTTCCGGGCGGCTGGTGAACCACTCGGCATCGGCCCAGCTCTGCATCACGGACTTGGCGTTGGCGTTGCCCTTGTCGGCCTTTTCCTTCACGTCGTGGAAGGCGTCGAACATCAACAGCGTCTTTTTCAGCGCATCGGCGGCGATGGTGCCGATTTCCGCATCGTCAAGCAGTTGGACCAGCGGGCCAATGTTGTAGCCGCCCAGCATCGTGCCGAGCAGTTCGGTCGCCTTGGCGCGGCTGATCAGGGCACAAGCTTCCGAGCCCAGGGCCACGGCGGCCAGGTACGACGCCTTGACCTTGGCGGCGTCGTCCACGCCAGCCGGCACACGGTGGGTCAGCAGCTCGACCAGGTTCTGCTCTTCGCCGGCAGGCGGATTCTTCAGCAGTTCGATCAGTTCAGCGGTTTGTTTGGCCGTCAGGGGCAGCGGGGGAATCCCCAGAGCCGCGCGTTCGGCAACGTGTTGGCGGTAAGTATCCAGCATGTGAGGCCTGCTTAAAGTCGGGTTGGAAGAAGGGTTGTCGGCAGGAATTGTAGAAGGAAGAGGGGGCGCAAGCAAATGTCTTATATCTTATATAAGACTTGAGTCGATAGCCGTTGCGGGAAGGCCACGGCGTCTGCGGATGACGCATGCCAGACGGGGTTGGCCGGGGCGTCTTGCAGGGAGTTGTCCGGTGGAGACAGCGCCCTGAAGGGAATAAATGGGGACGGAAAAGGGGGGCTGGCTGCCCCCTGATGTACCGGTATCGGCGAGCGCGGATGCGGGGCGCGCCCGGTCCGCGCCTAGTTCGCCTTGGCGTCGTAGACCACGGCCACCCGGGCGAAGTTGCCGCCGTATTGTTTGACGTCCACCTTGAACGGCGCGCTTTCGCCGGGCTGGAGCTTGGGCAGTTTCAGTTCCGAATACTGGGCGCCCGACAGCTTGTCCTGCGCGTCGTACAGGCTGACCCACACCTTGACGCTCTCGACTTCGGCCTTGTCGTCGTTGCGCACCCGACCGTGCACCGCCACATACTTGTAGCGGAAGCGGTAGGTGAAATTCAGCGTGCCGGTACCGACGGCCGCCTCGGTGTTGTCGACGGTGATGTCCAGCTTGGGACGCGTGCCGGGCAGCGCGGCGCGCTTGGCGGGCTGCCAAGCGGTCTTGATCTCGCTGTAGCGCTCGAAAGCCTCGCCTTGCAGCCGCACGGGAATGCGCTCGCCGGGATACAGCATGGACGGCAGCGGCCATTCCTGGCGCAGCTTCAGCGGGCGCGAGCCGTCGAACACCGACAGCGTCAAGCCGGGCGACAGGGCAATGTAGCCATCGCTGCGGTTGACGACTTCGGCCAGCAGCAGCGGACGCTCGATCTCGTCCAGCAGGCGGCGTGGCGGCGACAGCGTCAGCGCCGCCGGGTCGAACAGCGCGAAGCCCGGGTCCAGCAGCTCAGCCGTGGTCAGGCGCACGTGGTCGATGACGCGCGTATCGGCGGGGCTGACCCGCACGACGCGGCTGGCGGGGGGCGCGGGCTTGGCAGCCGGCGTCTCGGTGGCCATTGCGGCCTGCGTCGTGGTCGTGGCCTTGGTCTGTTCCCAGGGCAGCAGGCCGTTGTACTTGGCCAGCGCGTAACCGCTGGCGGCCAGGATGACCAGCACCAGTCCGGCCTTGGCGGGCAGGGACAGGCGCTTGGGTTCGGAACGGCTAGCTTTCACTTTGCACCATGTAATCGTAGGACCCGACCTTGCCCTCGGACAGCATGTCGCAGTTCACGTCGAACGTGGTCACCGCGCCGGGGGCGAGCGAGTTGGCCGAGCCATACCCGGTGCCGGTGCCGATCAGCTTGCCGTCTTCGCCATACAGCATCACCGTCACCTGCGTGCTGTTGGATGCGGTCGTGCCCTGGTTGCGCAACAGGCCGACCAGGCGATAGTCGCCGGCGTTGCGCACCAGTTGCACCTTGTCGGCGGCAATCTCCAGCGCGGTGCTGCGGGCGCGGGACGGCACGCTGGGCTCCAGGGTGTAGCGGGTGTAGGACGTGTCGGGCAGCGAGATCACCACCGGCGTGTATTCGCCGGGCTGCAGCGTGCGTGCCAGTGGCGACCCCGTCGCCGACGACAGCGTCAAATCGCCCTGGTAGAAGGTGGCGGTGACGCGAGGGCTGTCGATCTTTTCCCCCGTCTCGTTGCGCATCACCATGACCAACTGGTTGCGGTTGCGCACACGCCTTTCCTGTACGTCGGTCAGCTTGACCAGCGAGGCGTCCAGCGGGGGGATGACCGGCGACGGACGGTAGGGGGCCCGGGTTGACGAGCCAAGATTCAACGTCAGCGGCACCAGGATCGCCGCCAGCACCACCAGCACCATCGCCACGATGGCGGCCGGTTGCAGCTTGGCCGCCGGCGCGGGTTGTTGCATGCCGCGCAGGATCTTCTCCAGCCGCTGGGCGACATTGTCCTCGACCAGGGTCACGGCCTGGCAGTGGCTGCACTGGTACTCGTTGGTGTCCAGCTTGATGAACTGCGCGCTGCCGCAAGTGGAGCAGGTCAGTGTCACCGTATTGATCGTGGTCTGTTTGGGCGTCATGCTGGGCGGAAAACGCGCCGGGCTCGGCGCGGCGCCGGGATGGCGCGGCAAGACCCGGCAGAGCGTGGCTTACAGGGCGGGAAGGATAGCGGGGGGAGACGGGGGGCTGGGTGCATGAACGCATCCAGTTATGACAAGATGTGTGGATGGGCCCCGGACGCCGGCTTTCCGGTCGCAGCCCTGGCGGCGGCCGCAGCCAGGGGGCCGGCAAGGGAGCCAGGCCCTTGCCCCCCGGTGCTATCATCGCCCGCGTCCAATCGCCTTATTGAATACGCCGTTTCCAGTCGTTCCGCCCTGGGCCGCCTTCTGCCGCGGTCGGGCCGAGCCGAGGCAGGTCAGGCTCCGCCCGAAGCATGAGCATCTTCCAACACGTCTTGTTCCTCGCCTGCGTGGCGCTGGCTACCTATGCCCAGACCATGACGGGTTTCGCCTTCGGCCTGGTGCTGCTGGGCCTGTCCGGCGTGTTCCAGCTGGCGTCCGTGTCCGACGTGGCCAACGTGGTCAGCGTGCTGTCGCTGGTCAACGCGGTCGTCACGCTGGCCCGCGCCAAGCCGCAGGTCAACTGGCGGCTGATGGCGCCGGCCCTGGCCAGCAGCCTGGTCGGCGTGGGGGCGGGGGTGGCCGCGCTGGCGTGGATCAGCGGGTCCATGGCGGTGCTGCTGCAATTGCTGCTGGGCGTCACCATCATGGCCTGTGCCGTGCTGCTGGTGGCGCGCACCCAGCCGCTGGCGCGCGTGTCATCGCGCGCCTCGTTCCTGTTCTTCGGCGGCGTGTCGGGCGTCTTGGGCGGCCTGTTTTCCAGCGCCGGCCCGCCCATGGTGTATCACCTGTACCGCCAGCCCCTGCCGCTGGCGTCCATCCGCAACAGCCTGCTGGTGCTGTTTTCCGTGAATGCGGTGGTGCGCCTGGCGCTGGTGACCGGGCAGGGCGCGTTCAAGGCAAATTCGGTCTGGCTCAGCCTGCAGGCCCTGCCGGTGGTGATTGGCGTGACCTGGGCGGCGCGCCGCTATGGCACCGCCGGGTCCATGAAGACCATCAAGCGGATGGTCTTCGTGCTGCTGGTGGCGGCCGGGCTGGGCTTGGTGGTGCCCGCGACCCGAACCCTGGCGGGCGGATAGCCGCCAGGGCGTTGCGGCATGGCGGTCGGCCGCCGCGTGGCAAGGTCAGTGCGGCTGGCCGGAAATATAGCGTTCGAGTTCGGTGATGATGAACTTCTGTTCGCTCATGACATCCTTGACCAGATCGCCGATGGACACCAGGCCGACCAGCTTTTGCTCGTCGATGACCGGCAGATGGCGGAAATGCCGTTCGGTCATCAGTGCCATGCAGTGTTCGCGGGTGTCTTCGGGACGCACGTAGAAGACCGAATCGGTCATGATGTCGCGCACTTTGGTCGTGCGCGACGAGCGGTCCTGCAGCACGATCTTGCGGGCGTAGTCACGTTCGGTCAGCATGCCCAGCACCTCGGTGCCATCCACCACCACCACGGCGCCGATGCCGCGCTCGGCCATGGTCTTGATGGCGTCGTACACCGAGGAATCCGGCGAGACCGTCACGACGGCGGGGTTGGCCTTTTCCCTGAGAATCTCAGCAACTTTCTTCACGATGTGCTCCCGAATCGCTGGCAAGGTTCAAACGCCGGCCCCTGCCGTGCGCCTGCGCGCGGCGAGCGGTGTGGCCGTGGCTCCATCCTAAGCCCGGGGCAGGGATTGCTGCAAGCGTCCGATAAATGGCGAGCCGGTATTGGGGCAGGGGCTCCCGGAGCAGATGGCTGTAGTCACGTCCGCCGTAGAAAATGCCAATGATGGTCACAGATGCATGTTCGCCCACTTTATAGGCAATCGTGCAGCGTCGTTGGTGGTGCAGAAATCGCACATCGGGAGTGACGGTATCGCGCTGCGCACCCCTGTTGGGAAAACCCACCAAGTCCAGACAGGCCCGTACAACATCATCGATGTATCGATCCGCCGCACGGGCTGATCCCGCAGCGCTGAAGTACCGCTGCATTTCAATGATGTCGCGCAAGGCATCGGGGGCAAACACGACGTGTGTCATGTCAGCGCGATGGGCAAGATGATGCGCGCTCGGCGGCGAGCGCGGCCCGAACGTCGTTGATGGTCAGCAGTCGAGAGGGATCTGCCTGGCAAGCCGCACTGATCGCCTCGATTTGTCTGATCCAATCTTGTTCAGTGAGATGTTTTTCCCTGTGAACATATCGGGGCGGGAGTGGCACGGATTTGCGGTTGGCCGTCAACGCAGTGGAATAGGGGGGGATTGGGCAGCGCAGCATGGAAGGCTCCTTGTCGTTTAGGACAAGGACAGGCTACGTGTTGCTCTATGCCGCTACAAGCGTTTCGACCCCGTCAATACGTCCGATCTTTATTCCGATGATGTCGTGCGCTGAAAACAAGGGATCTATTTTCGGAGTCTGCGGCCATCCACAATAGCGAATACTGTCAACATCGCCGATTATGGGACATCACTTTCGTTCCAAGGAGTCCCCGGGCCATGGACTTGATCTCTTGCCCGCCATTGGCCGCTAGCATATGTCACGCGTGCGAAACGATTGCGGAATTACGTGCATACACCGCGTTCGCAGACGAATACAGGAAAGCGGCGCTAACAGAGTTAAGCCATCCTGAATATCGTGAAGCGGGTTTGATGGCCCTGTATGAACTGGCGCAGGCTGAAGGTCAGATACCGTTTCACACTTGCGCCATAAGGTCATGCCAGCTCGGCGGCGGCACGCAAGCGCAGGCCGCCGCCCCACATCACCTCAACGAATCAGGAACCCCGCGCCCACCGGGTCATTCTTGTCGATGACCCAGCGTGCCGTACCCAGGATGCTGGCGGTGCCCTTGACCGTGGGGCGCACCGCGCGGGTGCCGTTCAGGTTCACCTCGCCCAGCAGGCAGCCTTCGAAGGTGCCGCTGCCCAGCAGGCCTTCCGACCTGATCGGCTGGTTCAGGCCCATCTTGCCGCGCGCCTCGAACATCGCCATCATCGCGCTGGTGCCGGTGCCGCCGGGCGAACGGTCCAGTTGCCCGGCGCTGAACACGTGCACGTTCTTGTAGAACGCGCCTTCGATCGTCGGCTGGTGCCAGAACGTAATGAAGTTCAGGTTGTTGATGTGCGCTTCGGTCGGGTGCTGGATGCGGTGGCGTGCATTGAGCTGGTCGCGCACCAAGAGGCCCATGCGCGACAGTTCCGTGCCGTTATCAGGCGAAATGCGCAGGTCGCAGTTCGACAGGTCGACGATGCCGAAGTAATTGCCGCCCCACACGATGTCGGCCGACAGCTTGCCGTAGCCCGGCAGTTCCACCGGGATGTCCTGCGCCGCCACGTAGGCCGGCACGTTCTCGAAGCGCGTCCACAGCACGTTGTCGCCTTCGGACGCCACTTCCGACACCACCAGCCCCGCGGTGGTCTCGAAGCGGATGCGGGTGATGCCGTCCTTGCCGCGCGGCACCAGGCCGTTGGCCACCATGGCCATGCTGACCGCGATGGTGCCGTGGCCGCACATGTGCGAATACTCGGTGCCGTCGATGTAGATCAGGCCGGCGTCGTACTCGGGGCTGGACGGCGGCGTCAGGAACACGCCGAACATGTCCTTGTGGCCGCGCGGTTCGCGCATCAGCGCCTTGCGCAGCCAGTCGTAATGCTGTTCCAGGAACGCGCGCTTTTCCAGGATGGTCGAGCCGGCGGGGTACGGAATGCCGCTGTGCACGATGCACAGGGGCTCGCCTTCCGTGTGGGTATAGATGACATCGAACGCGTCTTGCTTGCGCATGACAGAAGCTCCAGGCGGTAGATAGAAGAGAAAAGTTATTTGCCGCGTTCGGACAGCATGTCCAGCCCGACGGTCAAATCCAGGATCACGATGGCGACGACCGCAGCCACGATCGTGGCGCCCGATACGGCTGCGATGGTCGGATCAATCGTGTATTGCACATAGTTGAAAAGCTTCACCGGAATCGTGTTCAGGTCCGCGGTGGTGTTGAAGATGGACAGCTCCACGTTGATCCACGACGAGATGAACGCGAAGATCGAGCCGGTCACGATGCCCGGCCGGATCTGCGGCAGCACCACCAGGAAAAACGTCGTCCAGGGGTTGGCGCCGAGGTCGGCGGAGGCTTCTTCCAGCGCCCGTTGTTCGGGCGTCAGCAACGTCAGCGTGGATCGCAGCACGAAGGGCGCGATGATCACGACGTGGCCGATCAGCAGCGACAGGAAGCTGCGCGTCAGCCCGAAGTACGCGCCGAACTGCAGCAATGCCGCGCCCAGCACGATGTGCGGCAGCACCAGTGGCGACATCAGCACCGAGGTCAACGCGGCCTTGCCAGGGAAGTCATAGCGCGCCAGGGCCAGCGCGGCCGGCACCGTCAGCAGCACCGCCGCCACGGTCGCGGCCAGCGCCAGCACCGTGCTCGTGGTGAACGCGGCCACGTAGCCGGCTTCCACCAGCAGCGTGCGGTACCACTCCAGCGTCCAGCCCTGCGGCGGAAATGCCAGGTACGGCGTGGCGGTGAACGACGCGCCCAGGATCACCACGAGCGGCAGCGCCAGGTAGGCCAGCACGACCAGCGCGGTCAGGCGGATCAGGTGGCGGGCGATCATCGTGCAGCTCCCGGCAAGGTGGCGGCGCGGTTGGCCAGCGCCACCAGGATCAGGGTGAAGACCAGCAGCACCATGCTCAGCGCGCCGCCGTAATGAAAGTCGAACACCGTGCTGTATTGCTGAAATATCAGCATCGACAGCACCGTGACGCGGCCGCCCGACAGCAGCGCCGGCGTCACGTAGGCGCTGACCGCCAGCGTGAAGACGATGATGGCGCCCGAGACCACGCCGGGCAGCGTCAGTGGCCAGGTCACATGGAAAAAGGTCGCGGCGGGGCTGGCGCCCAGGTCGGCGGACGCCTGCTCGCAGGCCGGGTCCACCCGTGCCAGCGCATTGCCCACCGCCAGCACCACGAAGGGCAGCAGCACGTAGACCATGCCGATCAAAATGCCCAGTTCGGTGCCGATGAAGCGCATCGGCCGGTCCACCGCGCCGGTGGCCATCAAGCCCTGGTTGACCAGGCCGTTGCGGCCCAGCAGCACCATCCAGCCAAAGGCGCGCACGATGTTGCTGGTGAACAGCGGCACCACCAGCAGGATCACGCAAGCGCGGCGCCAGGCCTGCCAGCGCACCACGCGCACCAGGTACCAGGCCAGCGGATAGCCCAATACCAGGCACGCCAGCGTCGTGAACAAGGCCAGCCGGAACGTCACCAGGATCACGTCCCAGTGGTATTGATCGGCCAGCACGCGCAGGTACTGGACGGCCGTGGGCGTCAGTCCGTCGGGCCCGCCCGTGGCGCTGGCCAGCGCCACCACGGCCAGCGGCGCCAGGAAGAACGCCGCGAAGAACAGGACGGGCGCCGCCAGCAGCAGGCCGGGGGAAAGCCAGGCGCGCCGCATCATGGCTGCCCGCCTATCAGGTGCAGGTGCTGCGGCGCGAACGCCAGCGTCACCTGGGCGCCGCCATGCAGCCCCGTGGGCGCGATGCCGCCATGCCGCGCCACCAGCGTCTGCGCGCCGATGTCGACGTGGATCATGCAGTGGCTGCCGACGTTGATCACGTCGGTCACCTTGCCGGTCAGCATGGCCTCGGCCGCCTCGCACAGCTTCAGGTCTTCAGGCCGCAATACCGCCAGGCCGCGCGCGGCCGCCGGTTGCGGAAAATGCGGCACGCGCAGGCCCTGCGCGTCCAGCACCAATGCGCCGTCGTCGGTGGCGGTGTAGGCCAGGAAATTGGCGTCGCCGATGAATTCGGCCACGAACTGCGTGGCCGGGCGCCGATAGATCTCGGTGCCCGCGCCCACCTGCTCGATGCGGCCCGCGTGCATCACCACGACACGGTCGGCCATGGTCATCGCTTCTTCCTGGTCGTGGGTGACGAAGATGAACGCGATGCCCAGCCGCGCCTGCAGGTGCTTGAGTTCAAGCTGCATGCGCTTGCGCAGCTTCAGGTCCAGCGCCGACAGGGGCTCGTCCAGCAGCAGCAGCTTGGGCTGGTTGACGATGGCGCGCGCCAGCGCCACGCGCTGCTGTTGGCCGCCGGACATTTCCCGCGGGTAGCGGGCGCCGAAGTCGGCCAGCCCCACCATGTCCAGCGCGTCCCGGGCGCGGGCCGCCGCCAGGGCGCGTGACGCGCCCTGGCGCCGCGGGCCATAGGCCACGTTTTCCAGCACCGTCATGTGCGGAAACAGCGCGTAGTTCTGGAACACCGTATTCAGCGGCCGGTGGTGCGCCGCCAGGCGGCTGATGTCCTGGCCGTCGATGAGGATGCGGCCGGACTCGGGCTTCAAGAACCCGGCGATCGACTTGAGCAAGGTGGTCTTGCCGCAGCCGCTGGGGCCCAGCAGCGCCACAAACTCCCCCTGCTGGATGGCCAGGTCGATATGGTCCAGCGCCTGGTAGGCGCCAAAGCGCATCGACACGCCTTCGATAGTGAGCAAAGCGGACATGGGAACAGGACCTTGCTCAGCGCTTGCGGGCAACCTGCCGGTTCCACGCATCGGTGACCTCGGCGCGGCGGGTGTTGATGATGTTCCAGTCGAACAGGCTCAGGTTCTTCACCGAGCCTTCCGCGCCCCACGGCAGCTTGCGGGCGACGTCCGTGGACACCTGCACGTCCTTGACCGCGGGGCCCAGGTACAGGCGGGTGGCCAGGCAGGCGGCCGCGTCCGGCGTCAGCGCGGTGTCGATGAACTTCTGGGCGGCGGCCTTGTTGGGCGCGCCCTTGACCAGGTGCAGGCGGGCGTCGGTGGCCCAGGCGCCTTCCTTGGGCACCGTGAAGCCAATGGGCAGGCCCTTGTCGATCAGGTCCCAGGCGCCCACGTTGAAGTGCGCACCGATCACGGCTTCGCCGCTCTGGTAGGCGTTGGTGGCGGCGCCCGAACTGTCAAAGAACAGGGCCGTGTCCAGCGAGGCCAGCTTGGCGTACAGCGGACCCAGGTTCGACGGATCGATGGCCCAGACCCGGGCCAGGAAGAAAATGAACGGCACGCCCGACGAATTGGCGGGCGAGGGCACCGCCACCGCGCCCGCATACTCGGGCTTCCACAGGTCTTTCCAGCTGGTCGGCGGCTGCTTCACTTCCTTGGTGCTGTAGGTGATGCCCAGCGAGTAGTAACCGGTGCTGACGGCGAACACGGAGGCACCCTCGCGATACACGCCCTGGTCGATCACGTTCTTCAGGTTGGGCAGGGCGGCCGGGTCCAGCGCGTCCAGCACGCCGGCCTGCTGCGCCAGCTCGCTGATGCCGCCGTCCATCCAGGCCACATCGATGGTCGGGGCGGCCTTCTGCTGCTGCAGCTTGGCCAGGGTGGTGGTGGACGTGCCGACTTCCGGGACCACCGTCACGCCGGTCGCCTTGGTGTAGGGATCGGCCACGCAGGTGCGGAACGCGTCGCCCCAATTGCCGCCGTACCAGGCGACGGTGATCTTCTGTTGCTGCGCCAGCGCTGCCTGCGACGCCAGGATCAGCCCCGCGCCCAGCGCAGCGGCGCCCAGCGCGCTGCGGGTGTTTGTTGCCATGTCGGATTCCCCTTGTAGATTTGTCGATCCGTGACTCATTGACTCAAGTACCACAGCCACATCTTGGGCGATGCTCGGGAAAACGAGCTTGAAGGCGCGGGACATAAACTTGAATAATTGCGTCATGACTGTCGCCGCGCCCCCTTCGTCCGCGCCGCTCTCCTATGAAGACGGCGACGACCTCCAGCCCCCGGGGAAACCCGCACTGACCGTCGGCCTCGTGTTGCTGGACCAATTCACGCTGGCCGCGTTTGCCGGTTTCGTGGACGTGCTGCGCCTGGCGGGCGACCACGGCGGGCGCAGCCGGCAGATCCACACCGCCTGGCGTGTGATGAGTTGGGATGGCAAACCACGCTGTTCCAGCGCCGGCCTGACCCTCGACGTCGCCGCGGGCCTGCCCGATGACCCGACGCAGTTCGACTACATCGCCGTCTGCGGCGGCAATGACTATTCCAGCGGTCGCATGCCCGAGCCGCTGCGCGACTGGCTGCGGCTGGCGGCAGCGCTGCGGGTACGCCTGCTGGGCATCTGCACCGGCACCTTCGCCCTGGCCCAGGCCGACGTGATCGGCCCGCGCACGGTCTGCGTGCACTGGAACGTGCTGGAAGCGTTTCGCGAGCGCTTTCCGCAGACCCGCGCCGTGGTCGACCGGCTGTTCGTCGACGAAGGCGACCTGATTTCCTGCGCAGGGTCCACCGCTGCGATCGACTTGGGGCTGTACCTGGTGGCGCGCCACTGCGGCCGTGACAAGGCCCAGCAGGCGATGCGCCACATGATGCTGCAGGGCGCGCGACCCGGCCGTGTGCCGCAGGCGCATTTCCGCACCGATCTGTCGGGTATCCAGGACCTGCGGGTGCGCCAGGCCGCGCATTTCATCGAACAGCGCATCGATAATCCGCCGCCGCTGGATGCCATCGCGCGTTATGTCGGCGTAGGCCGCCGGCAATTGGAAAGAGCGTTTCGCCTGGCCACCGGCATGTCGCCCATGGCCTTTCAACGGCAGCTGCGGCTGGAATACGGCAGCTGGTTGCTGTTGAATAATGCCTGCAGCATCACGCAGATTGCCCTGGACTGCGGCTTTGCCGACGGCGCGCATTTTTCTCGCGATTTTCGCGCCCATTTTGGGCAGTCGCCACGCCAGTATCAACAGATACATGGACGCCAGTCCGCTCAGGTCGACGGCGAAACCAGCGTCTTCCCGGCCTAGGCTGGTTACCTCCCGAAACTGCCTGGGCCGGTGCGGTCATCAGCCCTTGCAGGCCACTGCCTTAGCATGGGCGGGTATTGGCATTCCGTTTGGAAGGAGACCTGCATGACCTACGATCTTTGGTATTGGGACGGCATTCCCGGACGTGGAGAATTCGTGCGCCTGGCACTCGAGGCGGGCGGCATACCGTATCGCGAGCGAGCCCGGGAACCCGGCGGTGAAAACGCGTTGCTCAAAGACATGCTGTCCGAACGCAAACACCCGCCCTTCGCGCCGCCTTATCTGGTGGCCGGCAAAATGACGCTGGCGCAGACCGCCAATATATTGCTGTTCCTGGGCGAGAAACACGGCCTGGCGCCGGACACCATCGAAGGCCGCCTGTGGGTGAACCAGTTGCAGCTGACCATCGCCGACATGGTGGCCGAGGCGCACGATACCCATCATCCCATTTCGGCCAGCGATTATTACGAAGACCAGAAGGAAGAGGCCGCCCGGCGGGCACGCAGCTTCCGCGAAGAGCGCATACCGAAATTCCTGGGCTATTTCGAAGGCGTGCTGGGCGGACCGGACGCCTGGTTGGCAGGCGGCAAGCGCTGGACCTATGTGGACTTGTCCTTGTTTCACTTGGTCGACGGCCTGCTGTACGCATTTCCCAAGCGCATGGGCACCCAGGCGGCGAAATTTCCCAACATCATGGCGTTGCATCGGCGGGTGGCGGAGCTGCCCGCGTTGCAAGCCTATTTCGCCAGCGGCCGGCGCTTGCCCTTTGGTGAAGGCATATTCCGCCATTACCGCGAATTGGACGCGGAATGAAAAACCGCCCGGGCGGATATGCCGACTGATCGGGTGCAATTTTTATTTGCGCGCTAAATAAATGGGGCCGTCATCACGACGGCCTTTTCATTATGACGCAGGCATGCGAGAAAAATACGAGGCGGATTCGTATTAACCCCTATTAATTTCCCTGCCTTGGGTTATGCCGTCGCCATGCGGCTTACGTGGTGGTCGGCATACAGAAGCGCCGTGAAACTTTTTTCTGCGGCGACCTTCTTAAAACATTGAGTATGCGTGGTTTTTGGGATTAAATATTTTCGACTGGATACATTCTTCCGTTTTTCTGTAATTCACTGACCTGCCGTCGCTGCGATGGTGACGGATATGCAGGCAAGCGTGTGCATGCGGCGCGGCGTGCACTGCCTGATCGTTGGGACGCGCCAAGCAGTCTGCTTCAGATAAGCCGCCGTTTCTTTATCCGTTTCAGAACATTCGTCCCATCCCATGGCAGGAGACGTCAACATGCAATGGCTTACCCTAAACCGCCTGCTCCGTGGCGAGCGCGGCATGCAGAAAGCAGACCTGTATGGCCAGATCGCGGCCATCCACAAGGCTCAGGCGGTTATCGAATTCGATCTCGAAGGCCACGTGCTGATGGCGAACCAGAATTTCCTGGACACCATGGGCTACGAATTGGACGAGGTGCTGGGGCAGCATCACCGCATGTTCGTCGACCCTGGCGAGCGCGAGTCTGCGCAATACCTGGATTTCTGGCAGCGGCTGGGCCAGGGCGCCCACGACGCCGGCCGTTACCGGCGCATGCGCAAGGATGGCGCGGATGTCTGGCTGCAGGCCAGCTACAACCCCATCTTCGACAAGCGCAGCCGCCCGTTCAAGGTGGTCAAGTACGCCACCGATATCACCGCGCAACAGCAGCGCCAGGCCGATACCGAAGGCCAGCTCGAAGCCATTTCCAAAGTCCAGGCCATTATCGAATTCGAATTGGACGGCTCCATCATTCGCGCCAACGATTTGTTCCTGAACGCGGTGGGTTATCGCGAAGACGAGGTCGTGGGCCGTCACCACAGCATGTTTGTCCTGCCCGAAGAGGCCCGCGGTCAGGCCTACAAGGATTTCTGGCGCAAACTGCGCAGTGGCCAGCACGATACCGGCCAATATCTGCGCATTGGCAAAAATGGCCGCCAGGTCTGGATCGAAGCCAGCTACAACCCGATTTTCGATGCCGAAGGCCGGCCCTTCAAAGTCGTGAAATTCGCCACCGACATCACCAAGCGATTTACCGCTGCCCAGACGCTGCGCGTGGCCGTGCAGGGGCTGACCGAAAATGCCGGGCGCGCCAGCCAGGCCAATACCCTGGCGCAGGACGCCTGCAAGGTTGCCGAAGAGGGGGGCAAGACCGTACAGGGGGTGGTGCGCACCATGAGCGCCATTACCGACAGCTCCAGGCGCATTTCGGAAATCATCGGGGTGATGGACGGCATCGCGTTCCAGACCAATATCCTCGCGCTCAATGCCGCGGTCGAGGCCGCACGTGCGGGCGCACACGGCAAGGGCTTCGCGGTGGTGGCGGCCGAAGTGCGCAGCC
Source organism: Achromobacter sp. 1014246743 (assembly GCF_059760725.1). NCBI lineage: Bacteria > Pseudomonadati > Pseudomonadota > Betaproteobacteria > Burkholderiales > Alcaligenaceae > Achromobacter > Achromobacter sp. 1014246743. The sequence goes on along the minus strand of NZ_JCBANA010000034.1, from coordinate 10,712 downwards.
TGGCACAGAACAGCGCCGCCGCGGCCAAGGAAATCAAAGGGTTGATCACCACCTCCGTCGAGCAGATCGAAAGCGGCGCCAGCCAGGTCCAATCGGCCGGCGCCACCATGGAAGACATCGTGGCGTCGTCGCGCCGGGTCACCGAGATCATGGGCGAAGTGGTGGAGGTATCCCTGGCCCAGTCGGGCAAGTTGGGCGAAGTCACTGAAGACATCACCCAGATGACCGCCGAAGCCGCGTCCGCCCTGCAGGCGGCCCACGAATTGCATGGCGGCCATGCCGTCTTGAAGCCGGCGGTCAAGCCGGTGGCGCCGTCCGTGCGGGCGCGCCCCGCCGCCAATACGCCGTTGCCGCCCAAGCCCGTATTGGAATACGTGCGGTACTGAACCCCGCGGCGGGCATGCCTGCCGCCCGAGTGCGCTATAAATACGGTCTTGTTTGAACCCGTCGGCCCAGGCAGGCCCCCTGCCCGGGCCGTGTCTTTTGCGGCAAAAATTCAATGACCGAATCTGAAGCCCTGGCGCTAGCCACCCATCGCCACTACAAGGGCGGCCTGTACCGCTATGTGGACACCGCCCGCCATTCCGAGACGGAAGAAACGATGGTGGTCTACGAGCATCTCTGGCCGCACGCGCGCGGCCTGTGGGTGCGGCCGGCCGACCTGTTTTTCGGCCAGTTGGCTGACGGCTCGCCGCGTTTCGCCCCGCTGCGCACGGCGGAGTAGGCCGTGGCCTTCTATTACCGCAGGACACGCCAGACGGGCGCCACTGCCCGACCCGCCGGCGCCGCCCGCCCGCCGTCAGCCGCGCTATCCGCGGCGCTGGACGCCTTGCGCGGCCCGTTCATCGTGGCCGACTTGGAAACCACGGGCTTGTCGACCTCGACCTGCGAGATCCTGGAATTCGCGGCAGTCCGGGTGGGGCCGGGCGGTGCGGCCGAACGGGAATATGCGCAGGTGGTGCGCACCCGCGGCGCGGTGCCGCCCTTCATTTCGCGGTTGACCGGCATTACGCAAGCAGAGGTCGACAGCCAGGGCCTGCCGGTGGCGCTGGCATTCGCGCGGTTCCTGGAGTTCGTCGAAGACCTGCCGGTGTTCTTCCACAACGCGTCGTTCGACCGGCGTTTCCTGGAAGCCGCCGCAGCGCAGACCGGCATGCCGTTCGCCAATGCCACCCATTGCACGCTGGCGCTGGCCCGGCGGGCCTGGCCTGAGCTGCCCTCGCACAAACTGGACGTGCTGGCGCGGCATGTCGGCGCGTCCGAACCCACCCACCGGGCGCTGGCCGATGTGCGCACCACGGTTGCCGTGGCGCTGGCGGCCAGTTCAAGGCTGGCGGCGGCCTGACGCCGCCGCTATGTCAGACGACTTTCTGTTCGTGATGCACCTGCGGCGGTTCGACGAAGAAGCCCGCCACCAGTTTGCGCCATTCTTGAAAATCGGGCGATTCCCGGAAATCCACCATATGGTTTTCGACGGTTTCCCAATCTACGACCAGCGTGTAGCGCTGCGGTTGCTCGATGCTGCGGTACAGCTCCATGCCGTGGCAGCCCCGGGCACGCAGAAAAAGCGGCTTGGCCTGTGCCACGCCGGCTTCGAACAGCGCTTCCTGGCCTTCGCGGACATGGATGCTGGCGATCTCCTGGATCATGATGGTGTCTCCGGATGAAAGGGGCCGGGCAGGCCCCGGCCGGGCGGAGTAGTATGGCTGAAAATTCCCCTCGCGTCGCCGGGCGGGCAGCAGGTTCGCCCTGCCGGCCTCCCGCCATTCCGATGAACCGACAAGCTGTCACCCTGCCGCGCCTGATCGTTGTCCGCCTGTTGTGGTACGCGGCAGTTGGCGCGCTCGCCGTCATGGCGCTGGCCTCGCAGACCCAGTTCAGTGTGGCCGCCGTGCTGTCGGCCATTGCCGTCTATGTGCCGCTGTCGATGCTTGGCCTGCCGTTGATGGCCTGGCTGGGATTGAGTCGCGCCAACGGCATGGCGACCAGGGGGCCGGCGCCTGTGTGGCCATGCTGGCTGACCGGCGGGGCAGGCATCGCGCTGCCGGCGGGCTACCACTTGTCGGCGCGGCTGGAGCTGGCCGAGTGCGGCGTGCTGTTATTGCTCGTCGCGGTGGACCTGGCGCTGGTGCGCCGAGAATCCCTCTGCCTGGCCGGGCGCTTGGGTGCGAACCCACGGGCCTGACCCCGCTGCAAGCGACGTCAGCAAGCATCGCTTGGTCGTGATACGGCTTTGCTCCTTCCATCCTGACAGTCAGCCTAAAGGCTGTCGCCGCTCGGCCTGCCGCCGTGCGCGCTAGGTTACTTGCGCGAGATCGCAGCTCGCCCCCCCATCCTAAAAGCTGAGAAGCGCCGCAGCAATGTCACGCGCGGCGCGTTTCGGCTCGTCCATCTGCATGGCCTGTAGCGGGGTGATCGCAGATTGCACGACATCTTTTACGTCTTCTTCCCCACTCTCTTGGGACCGGTCGCCCGTTTAACCGATATCGACATCCTTAGTGCGGCGCAATCATTCCGTACCAATACGAAAGTCCCAAGCGCCATGTTGCCGGAAGGGCGTACTGCGTCGGGGGGGTAAAGGTCCGCGCCGGTCGGCCACCGGCACCTGTGCATCCGCATGAAGCGGATCAGGAGGAGCTCAAATGAAACAGCTCGCAGCAGTCGCAACTCTGTCCCTCGTCGCGTTCTCCGCCTACGCGACCGGGCCGAGCCCGACCATTTCCGCATCGGGTCACGTCGGTACCATCACCGGCACGGTCTCGTCCGTATCCACCGGGACTTCGGTGGTGTCGACACAGATCAATGGCTACGGCTCTTCGAGCCAGACGTCGTTTGGCGAGACCGGCGGCGTCGCCACTGCCGGTGGCAGCTTCAACAGGGACGGCACCACTGTGGTGACCAGTACCCGCCAGTACGCCACCAGCGAAACCTACGGCCATATCACCGGCAACGCACCGATCATGGTGGGCGACAGCGTCGCCAATGGCGGCGCCACGTTCGGCAGCACCACCACGAACGCCTCGGCAACGGGCACGTTCAAGGCGGGCGCGATCGGCGCCACGGCGGCGATCCACGGTATCGGTCACGTGGGTGGGTTCGGTCACTGAGCAGCAGGCAACCCGGACGGCCTCGGCCGTCCGGCTGGAGGACATCATGAAAACCATTGCGCTTGCCTTATCCCTGTCGCTGGTCGCGTTCTCAGCCAACGCCCAGACCAGCTCTTCCGCTGCGACGACCTCCGCGTCGTCAGGCTCCACCAACGCGGGCAACAACCAGGGTATTACGCTTAATTCCAACAACAGCGGTTCGAGTACCTTGCGCACCGCACCGCCGATCGGCGCGCAGAGCTTCTACGGCTCGTTCTCGTCCGACAGCTGCATGGTGTCGGCCGGCGGCGGCGGTTCTGTCGTGGGGTTTGGCATGAACGTTGCGTTCCCGGTCGAGGACACGAAATGCAGCCTGCGCCGCAACTTCGAACGGACCATGCAGGCCGCCGCATCGACCAAGGACCCCGACCGTTCGCGCCGGCTGGAAACGGCTGCGGTCGACATCCTGTGCCAGACCGACGACCGCACCAAGGCGGCGCTGACCGCGCAGGGCCTGTGCACCAATCCGTCGCTGACGACGGCCGACCATCGTTTCGAAAATCCGACCGTGGCCCAGGCAGCCCCCGCGGCCCCGAATCAGGCAATGTACGCGCCCGCGCAGCCGCCGATGCAGACCGCGCAATATGCACCGCCCGTGTCCGCAACAGCCGCGCAGGCTTATCCGGTGCCGTCGGTACAGAACACCATGCCCAATTCGCCGGCGCTACGCAATCCGCGCATGGATCGCCAGGGGTTGGTGGACTTCTATTCGCCGGGCTGAGATCGTGGCCGGCGAACAGGCGTGCGAAGCGTCAGGGCGTGGCGGCAGGCGCGGCCGCGGCGCCCGGCCCTTCAGCCGTGGGCGGTTGCAGGGCGGTGGCTTGCGGGGCAGAGGCCAGCAGCATCGTGGGCGGCGACGACACCTCCAGCCCGGCCTCGTGCAACCGCTGCAGCAATGTGAACAACAAGGCGCTGCGCACACCGTAGGACGAGCGTGGCGACGACACATAGCCCTTGGCGTTGAACACCAGGTTGCCGCCTTCGATGCCATCCAGGAACACGTTGGGCGCCGGCGTATCAAGGACGTCCTCGTGGTCGGCAAACGCCTGCAGGATCAGTTCACGCACACGCTGTGCATCCGTTGACAGCGGCAGGGGCAGCTTGATCTGCACCAGGCCCAGCGGATTCGAGCGCGTCACGTTTCGAACCGTCTTGGTCACGAATTCCGAGTTCGGCACGATGACCGTGGATCGGTCTCCCATCTGGATTTCCGTTGCCCGCACATTGATGCGCAGGATGTCGCCTTCGACGCCGCCCAGTGACACCCAGTCGCCCACCTTGACGGGGCGCTCGGCCAGCAGGATCAGGCCCGAGACGAAATTCTGCACCACCGCTTGCAGGCCAAAACCGATCCCCACCGACAAGGCGCTGGCAATCCACGCCACCCGTTCCAGCCCGATGCCGGCGGCCGACAGCGACAAGGCCACGGCGAGCACGAAGCCGGCATAGCCGAACAAGGTGGCGGCCGACAGCTGCATGCCGGGGTCCAGCTCGGTGGTCGGCAGATAACGGTTGGACAGCCAGCGCTTGAGCATCTTCACGCTCAGGAGCGACACGCCCAACACCAGCAACGCTTGCAGCACCGCGCCCGGACGAATGTTGGCTTCGCCGATGGCCAGCCCCTTGCGCAGTTGGTCAAAGCGCTGCAGCAGGTCCATCGGTCCTTCGCCAAACGGGGCCAGCAGCAGGATCACTGCCAACAGGCCTACCGCCACCCGGCCCACGCCGGACAGCAGCACCGCCGCCTGGTCGCGCAGGCTGGGTCCTTCGTTGTCGTCGCGGTGCGAGGTGCCCAGCAGGGTACTGAAGCCGTCTTCGATCAAGGTCGACAGCAGGTAGGCCGATGCGAGAATGATCGCGACCCACAGCACCTGCTTGGTCAGGAAGCTGCCAAACGCCACATACCCCGCCAGCAGGCTGGCCAGGCTGATGATCAGTACCGTGCCCATTGCCGTGAGCAGCAGCGAGATCCAGAACGGCGTGGGGGCGTCGTCCGCCTGCTGCGCCTGGCGTCGCAGGCGGCGGCCGATGGACAGCGCCACCGCCATGGTCGCCATCACGAACACCGCCACGATGCCCGTCAGGGTGATCGTCGTGGTCAGGCTGGCGTTCAGCAGTACGGGCAAGCGTTCGGCCAGCCAGATCATCACCACCAGTACGCCCAGCACCCCGGGCAGCCAGCGCAGGCGCTGCGCCACCGCATCGGTAATGGGCGGCAGGCGCCAGGACGGCCGGTTGGTCGACATCAGTGCATAACCCAGGCCGGACACATAGCCGCCAAAGCACACGGTCGCCACCAGGTTGGCCAGCAGGGCACCGGTGCTATCGGACAACTGCGAATTCCAGTCCAGGCCGGCGTGGATCAGCACGGCGATGACGCCGGGCGTGGCGACCGCCAGCGCCAGCAGCGCCACCGCCAGGAACGACCGGCGCAAGCGGCCGGGCGGCACCCGGGTCGCGGTGATGCGCAACAGCACGCGGCCAATCCAGACGCGCAGGGCGATCGCCACCGCGGCTGCGGCGGCCAGCAACAGCCAGCCCCACTTGGGCGTCTGGCCAACCGCGGTGGTCAGGTCATCGCGCAGCGCCACCAGCCGCTCCAGGTCGCCGGGGAATTCTTCGCGGAATTCCGCCCAGAACTGACCGGACAGGAACGAATCGCGCCGCTCACCCAGCCGCGCCTGGAACTGCGTGCGGCGCAGGCCTGAGATCTGCTCGGCGGTCTGCGCGGCGTCTACCGATAGCAGCCGCGCCAGCTTGATCTGTGCATCCAGCGCCCGGCTGGTCTTTTCCAGCTGCATGCGCTGCGCCGCAACGTCCGGGGCCTCCTTGACGCCATCGGGCGGGACGCCCAGCTCGCTCAGGCGGGCGGTCACGCTGGCCAGTTGCGGCGTCAGGGCGTCGGCAGTCGCGTCGGCCTTGGATTGGATGTCCTGCGCATCGCCGCGCTGTTTGAGCAAGGCGGCATCGTCCGTTTCGTCGGGCACGCGCTTGCGGATCTCGTCCAGCTGCTTGCGGGCATTGGCCAGCGTGGCCTCGGTATCGGTGGGCGCGGCGGGAGCCGCGGCATAGGCCGTTGACAGACTGAGCGCCAGCAGCAGAAGGGCGATCAGGGCGGCAAGGGAAAAACGGCGCGGCCGGGTGGTGCGCGAAGACAGGTGTTGCAGGTTCGGGGTCATTTTTCTTAGGGCGATTCGCTCGCATCGAGGCGGCAGCATAACAAGCCGTGGACGGGGCCGTTGCAACAAAAACTCAGCTGCGTCCCTGATAGATATCGGGGCCTGGACGCGCCGACAGGCGACCGTCCGGGCTATAAAAAAGGGACACATTTCGGTCGAGCGGGGTCCGGCCGCCAGAAGCCGGCTGCGGCGGCAAACTACGGTCGCAAAATCGAGCGGGTAGCGGGGCTTAGCGGGGCGCCGCAGGCTTGCGTGCCGGCGCCGGCCGCGACTTGCCCAGCACCGCTTCGCATACGGCCAACCAGGCTCGCGCGGCGTGGGACAGGTAGCCGGACTGCTGCCAGATGTGGCCCACCTCCCATTGCAACCCGGACTTGGCCAGCTTGGCAGTGCTCAGGCCGCGAGTCTTCATCCTCTGCATCAGGGGTTCGGGCAACAACGCCGCGCCCAGGCCGGCGGACGCCATCGCCACCAGGAAATCCCAATGCGCGCTCTGGGCTGCAATGCCGGGCTGCAGGCCGGCGTCGGCGAAGGCCTGCCGCAGCCGCCGCGTCATGGCGAAATCGTCTGTAGGTATCAACAACCGGGTGTCGCGCAGCGCGCTCAGCGGCAGCGATGTCTTGCCGGCCCAGGCGGCGTCCGGCGGCCCGATCACCCAGATGGGATAGCTGCCGAAGGCCTGCACGGCAAGGCCGCTGTCGGGCGCGACCGGCAAGATGGTGGCGCCCACCTCCAGTTCGCCGCCGGCCACCTGGTCCTCGACCGCGCGCCCCGTGCCCTCACGCAGGGTCAGGTGGATGCCGGGGTGCAGCTCGCGAAAGCGCTTGACCACCGGCGTGAACAGCAGATTGATCATGGGCGGAATGCCGACCTCAAGCGCTCCGCGCTGCAGGTCGGCGGTCTGGCGCATTTCCTCGGTCAGCTGTCGCATGGTTTCCAGCACCTGCAGGCCGCGCTGGTACATCACGCGGCCGGTATCGGTGGGCCGCGCCGTATGACCGTCACGCACCAGCAGTGCGGTGCCGGCTTCTTCCTCCAGCTGGCGGATCATCTTGCTGACCGTGGACTGCGTCACGAACAAGGCCCTGGCTGCCTGCGTAAAGCTGGCGTGCCGCACCGTTTCCACGAAATACCGCAAGGCTCGCACGTCCAAAGCCTGTCTCCTGCGCAAGGTGCGCCACATTCAATCAATGAAAAAAACGACTGGATTGAATGATTTTAAGTCATTACGAGATTTGGCTCGACCTTCCTATACTGCGAAAAAAATCTGGAGACACCATGCATCTCGACCGTATCCGCCATCCTGGGCTGCGCGCCAAGATCACGTCCGCCGAACAGGCGGCCCTGCTGGTCCAAGACGGCATGACCGTCGGAATGAGCGGCTTCACCCGCGCCGGAGACTGTAAATCCGTGCCGGCGGCGCTGGCCAGCCGGGCCGAGCGCGAACCCTTGTCCATCACGCTGATCACTGGCGCCTCGCTGGGTCACGACACCGACAAGATGCTGGCGCAGGCCAATGCGCTGGCGCGCCGCATGCCCTTCCAGGTCGACACCACGCTGCGCCGCAAGATCAACCAGGGCGCCATCGCTTTCATCGACCAGCATCTGTCGGAAACGGCAGAGCAATTGCGTGCCGGCCACATCGGCCCGATCGACGTGGCCATCATCGAGGCCGCCGCCATCACTGAAACCGGCGCGATCGTCCCGACCATGTCGGTGGGCAATTCCGCGTCGTTCGCCCAGCAGGCGCGCACCGTCATCATTGAATTGAACCTGGGCGTGCCCGCAGCCATCGAAGGCCTGCACGACATCTACGTGCCTGCCGACCGGCCGGGCCGCGAGCCCATCGGGCTGGTCTCTGCGGACCAGCGCATCGGCCTGCCGTTCATCCAGGTGGATCCCGATCGCATCGCCGCCATCGTCATCACGCAAGAGCCGGACAGCCCGTCCAACGCCTTGCCGCCCGATGCCGAGACCAATGCCATCGCCGCGCACATCAACGCCTTCCTGCGTCGCGAAGTCGACGCGGGTCGCCTGACCAATTCGCTGCTGCCGCTGCAGGCAGGCATCGGCACCATCGCCAATGCGGTGCTGCATGGTTTCGAGTCGTCGGAATTCGACGGCCTGACCATGTATTCCGAAGTGCTGCAGGACAGCGCCATCGAACTGCTGGACCAGGGCAAGCTGGCGTTCGCGTCGGCGTCGTCCATCACGGTGTCCAAGCCGGTGTACGAAAAGATCCTGGCCAATATCGAGCACTATCGCGAGCGCATCGTGCTGCGGCCGCAGGAAATCAGCAATGCGCCTGAAATCGTGCGCCGCCTGGGCATCATCGCTATCAACACGGCGCTGGAATTCGACCTGTACGGCAACGTCAATTCCACCCATGTCGGCGGCACCCACATGATGAACGGCATCGGCGGCTCGGGCGACTTCGCCCGCAATGCCCACCTGGCGATCTTCGTGTCCAAGTCCATGGCCAAGAACGGCGATATTTCCAGCGTCGTGCCCATGGTGTCTCACGTGGACCATACCGAGCACGATGTCGACGTGCTGGTCACCGAATGCGGTCTGGCCGATCTGCGCGGCCTGGCGCCGCGCGAGCGCGCCCGCGCGGTCATCCAGCACTGCGTGCATCCGTCGTATCGCGACGCCCTGCAAGACTACTTCGATCGTGCCTGCCAGCGCGGCGGCCAGACGCCGCACCTGCTCGAAGAAGCGTTTTCCTGGCACCAGCGCTTCAACGAAACGGACAGCATGCGCGCGGCGCCGTCCGCCGAACGCAAGGTCGCTTGACCCTGGCGCGGATCAACCGCTGCCGCTGTCGGGGGTAAAGCCGGGCCGCTTTACCCCTTTTTTTCCTGTGCAGTCTGGGCCGCCTCGTGGCGTGCTGGCGTCACCAGCGTCTTGCTCGACCGCTCCAGCTCGTCGCGCAGCCATTGCTTGAACGCGACCAGCGGCGCCCAATCGCGCAGGCTGGGTCGGTAGACCAGGTGATAGGTCTGCGCCTGCTCGTAATGCACGCTGATGGGGGAGACTTGCACCAGCCGGCCCGAGCAAATCGCGTCTGCGGCCAGCAATTCGCGCCCCAGCGTAATGCCCAGCCCCTGTTCCGCCGCTTGCAGCATCATGCCGGCATCGTTGAAGGTCGCCACCGGCGTAACCGGCACGCGCAGCCCCGCTGCGGCGAACCAGTGCTGCCACATGTCCCGTTCGCCCAGCAGTGGCTGGCGCGCCAGTGTTTCGGGCGTGTTGTCAGGCAGCGCGCGCGCCGTCTCGGGCGAGGTCAGGGCAATCAGCGGTAGCGGCATATCGAATAACGGTTCGGACTCCACGCCTGGCCAAGGCCCGCGGCCAAATCGCAAAGCGGCATGAAAGCCATCGCGCAGCAGATCCACGACCTGCTGCGATGTCTCGATTTCCAGCGACAGTCCGGGATGCTGGGCGTGCCAGCGTGCCATGCGAGGCAACAGCCAACGCTGCGCAAATGACGGCAGCACCGACACGCGCATCCGCTGCGCGCTACCGCTGGCCGCGGCGGACGCCGCCATCAGCCCCTCATCCAATAGCGCCATCGCGCTTTGCACGCTGCACAGCAGCGCCGCACCAGCCGAATTCAGCACAATGCCGCGCCCGCTGCGCTCGAACAGCGCAAAGCCCAGTTGTTCTTCCAACCCCTTGATCTGCTGGCTCACCGCGCTGTGCGTCAGGTGCAGTCGGTCCGCTGCGGCGCGCAGGTTCTGCAGTTCGGCGACGGCGCGAAAAGCCGGCAGGGTGTTCAGAGGCAGGCGCATAAGGTCGGCATGGCGAGAGAGTCGGTGGGATCAGGGCGGGCAAGGGCTCTTGATTGGTTAGCTTAACTGACCGTATCGGGTAAAACAATTCGATTTTCAGGCGGGGTTTGGGCGACTACGCTTACCAAAAGGATCGAAACAAGGAGATCACCCATGACCGCGCACTCTTGCCCCCCGATTGCTCCGCCCTTTGGCAACGTGCCCCCGGCAGCTCGCTCGGCGCGTCCGGCCGAAGATTCCCTCCATCCTGCAGCGAAAGTCACCGCCTCTCAAGCGACGATAGTCGAGACGGTTCCGGCGGTCACCGTGGCCGATCCACAGCCCAAGGAGGCGGGCAGCCTGATTGGACGGCTGTGGCGTGCCTATCGGCAGAAACGGGCCGAAGCCGTGCTGCGCAACCTGGCTCATGAATTGGATGCCCACATGCTCAAGGATGTGGGCGCCCCGCAATGGCTGGTGAACCAGACCACGCTCGAGCAGTCCCTCAAGCGGATCACTCGTATCGACACCCTGCGTTGGTGACGGTCGGGCGAAGTGAGCCCGAGCCGGCCAGGCTTGTCTCTGTGGGCTGGGCGTCTCTCTATATAGAGAGA
>NZ_JCBANA010000033.1:0-71549 GCF_059760725.1 Achromobacter sp. 1014246743 | reverse complement strand
CGTCAATGGCGCCCTTTGCATGTCGGCGGGTAGTTCCGGTGCCTTATTCCGGTCCGGCCGCCGTCGGCGTATTGCGCGCCAGGCCGCCGTGGGCGTCCAGCAGGCGCTCGCGCCAGGCGTGCACCGGGTCGTCTTCGGCCAGCAGTTCCAGCGTGCTGGTGCAGCGCGCCCACATGAACATGCCGAACACGGCGTAGTCCGCATAGGCGGGCTGCGCGCCGGCCAGGAATGGCTGGCGCGCCAGCAGCTGCCGCAGCGGCAGCAGCGCGGCGCGCAAGGCGGCGATCTGGTCCGCGTAGCCGGCCGGCAGGTCTTCCAGGCGGCCGAAGCGCTTCTCGCGCGTGGTGCGGAAGTAGTCCTTGTCTTCGTCGCGGATCAATCCGTGAATCTCGGGCAGCAGCAGGCGCGCCAGCACCGGCACCAGGGTGGTGTCGGACCAGCCATTGACGAACAGGCTGAGCGCGCGGCCGGTGTCTCCGCCAAACAGCGAGGGCCGTTCGGGAAACGTGTCTTCGAGGTAGCAGGCGATCTGCCAGGAATCGCTGACCACGTGCGGCTCGTGCACCAGCACCGGCACCAGCTTCTGGCCAGAGAACGCGATGGCTTCCTTTTCGGTGAAGTGCCACGGCACGGTGCGGGCCGTCAGGCCTTTGTGCGCCAGCGCCATGTGCGTCTTCCAGCAGTGCGGGGAAAAGCGCAGCGTCGGGTCGGCGCCGGCCAGGTCATACAGGGTGAGTTCCGGGGTCAAGGCGGGGGCTCCTGGGTGGTCCTGCGAGAGGTCTGCCTAGGATAACCCCGGCCCGGGCCCATTGCATTGGGCGACGCCATCGGGCTGCTGCGTGGGCGCCATGCGCCGGTCCCATGCACCGGCCCGATGCCGCCGTGGTGCGAAAGCCTATTGCACCGCCGCGCCGGCCTTGCCCATGCTCATCAGCCGTTGCTTGAGCTGCGGATCCTGCTGCACGGCGCGGCCGATGCCGTTGAATTCCTCGACGGACAGGCCGTCGGCCTGCACCAGCTTGACCATCTTGGCGTCGGCTTCCTGGACGATCTTCTGCTTGGCCGCGTCGCTCTTGGCGGCCTCGACCTTGGGCCGGTATTCGTCCACCACGCCCGACACCTTCTGCGACGCCGACGCGAAGCGCTGCAATTGCTGGTCGGACGGCTGCACGGCCGGGGGCGCGGCTTGAGTCTGCGGCGGGGTCTGGGTGGCCGGGGCGTTTTGCGCCAGGGCAGGGGCACCGGACAACGCGGCCGCCGCGAGCACGGCCGATAGGATTGCGGTCTTGGAACGCTGCATGAAAAATCCTCCTTAGTGTTAACAGGCCCTTTTCCGGGTAAGTGTCTGGCCATGATGACAACCGGTCCGGGGAGGGTTCAAGTTTCGCAATGTGTTTTCCTGTGTCGGCGGACCACAGTGCTGCGGGGTCTGCACGGGGGAAGCGCCCCGGGCGCGCCGTGGAAACGTTTTACCCGCAACTTCGTGACATTGGGAAAGCGGATCGCAGGGCAGATGTCGGCTGCGCGGCCTTACGGCGCCAATTGCACCGCCGTGTACACGTGTCCCTGGCCGTAGCGATAGCCGCAATGAAACGACTGGCCACGCCGGAAATCCGGCCCGGCGTCGCGCTGCAAGCGCAACACCAGCCGTTGCGCGGACACGTCGGCGTGCATCACGGCCAGGTCGCCGAATTCCAACGGGTAGCGCGTCAGCGGGAATTGGCACTTGTAGAACGCTTCCTTGGCCGAGAACACCAGCGTGGCCCAGTCCGCGCGGGGCAGCGCATTGCCGACCAGCGCGCGTTCTTCCGGCAGCATGCAGACGGATTCGATGGCTTCCAGTTCGTTGGCATTGGCGATGGCTTCCAGGTCGATGCCCAGGCCGCGCGTGTCTTCGTGGCGGCCCACGGCCACCGCCAGCAACTGCCGGCTGTGGCTGATCGAACCTGTGAAACCGTTGGGCCAGACCGGCGCACGGTCTGCGTCGGTGCCTACCTGTAGCGTCTGCGCGCCTAACCCCGCCAGCAGCGTGGCGGCCAGGTCGCGTCCGGCCTGGTATTCGGCGTGGCGGCGTTGCGCGGCAGGGGCGGGGGCGACGCCGGTGGCGTCGGCATGGGCTGCCCCGATATTGGCCGCCTCAGCATAGGCCGCCCCAGCATGGGCTGCCCCAACATAGGCCGGCCCAACTTCCACCGACAGCCGCAGCACGCGCTGGGCGATGCGGCCGGTCAGGACGAAAGGCGCGTAGGCGTCGGGTAGCGGATTCACGGTGTCGGGGGCAGGGGAAAATCGATGCACCGAGGTCCCTGGAGTCGATGTGACAGGGGGCATGGCGCGGGCAATCGCGCCAGGCCGCCAGTCCATCTGGACGGGCCGCGACGCGCAGCCACGATCATAGGCCATCAGGCCCGGCCGATCCTACGCCAGCACCATGCTCACCATCACCAAAACCAACAGCAGCACATACACGCGGGCATGCAGCCGGTCAGGAATGCGCGGAATCAGCGGCGCCGCCAGCCGGATGCCCACCAGCGAGCCCAGCGCCAGCGCGGCGAATGCCAGCAGGTCGACATAGCCGACGATCCAAGGCGCCAGCGGCGCGGCCAGTTCGCGCGCCGCCGCCATGTAGGCCAGCGTGCCCACGATGGCGACCGGCAGTGTCAGGGGGTTGGCCATGGCCGCGGCCTTGGCCATGGGCAGGCCGCGGCGGCGCAGGAGCGGCACCGTCATCACGCTGCCGCCCACGCCCAGGAACGTGGCGATCGCGCCGATCACCACGCCGCCGCCCACGACCACCCCCTGGCCCAGCGGCCGCGCCCCCTGCGTGTCCGTGTGCGCCATGAAGCCCTGGCGCAGCAGGCAGTCCAGGATCGTCACGCCCAGGTAGGCAATGAAGGCGTAGCGCACCAGGTCGCCACTGGCCGACGTGGCGGCCCACGCGCCCACCAGCGCACCCACGCCGATGAAGGCGGCCAGCGGCCACACATAGGCGCGCACGATGTTGCCGTTGCGCTGGTGCTTGCGGGTGGCGGCAATGGAATTGACGATCATCACGCAGGTGGACGTCGCCACCGCGATGTGCATCGCCGCCTGGCCGATGGCGTCCTGGGCGCCATGGGTGGCCGTCAGCACGCCGTACAGCACCGGCACCACCACGAAGCCGCCGCCAAACCCGAACAGCACCGTGGTCACGCCACTCAGGGCGCCGAACAGCGCCAACACCACATACAGCATGTCATGCATCCTTGATGGGAAAACATCACGATAGGCCGGCGGGCGATGGCCTGCTTTCGAGGATTGGACAATAATGTTCGTGTTTCGGCCAACCGCCCGCCCATGCGCAATACCCACATCGACCTGCACGACCGTCTGGACCGCACGGTTGTCGCCATCGGCAACGACTACCCGCCCGGCCATCTGCTGCCGGCGCACTCGCATCGACGTGCGCAGTTGCTGTATGGCGCCACCGGCGTCATGCACGTGGTCACGCGCGACGGCAACTGGGTGGTGCCGCCGCAGCGCGCGGTCTGGATCCCGGCCGGCGTGGCGCACCAGGTCCGCATGCAGGACGTCAGTACCCGCAGCGCCTACATCGAGCCAGGCGCCGTGCGCACCGCCAGCACGGCCTGCGAAGTGGTGGACGTGTCGCCGCTGCTGCGCCAATTGCTGCTCGAAGCCGTCGACATGCCGCCGCGCTACGATCTGGCGGGTCGCGACGGTGCGCTGGCCACGCTGCTGCTGCACGAGGTGGACCGCGCTGCCGTGCTGCCGCTGCACATTCCGCTGCCGCCCGACAAGCGCCTGGCGCCGCTGTGCCGCGCCTTCATCGGCGCGCCCGACGTGCGCCAGGCCCCCGAAGCCTGGGCCGAGCGCCTGCACATGAGCCCGCGCACCTTCAGCCGCCATTTCCGCCAGCAGACGGGCATGGCGTTTTCCGAATGGCGCCAGCGCGCCTGCGTGGTGCTGGCGCTGGCCCGGCTGGCGGCCGGCGCGCCGGTGACCGCCATCGCGCTGGATTTCGGCTACCAAAGCCCGGCCGCGTTCTCCACCATGTTCCGTCGCGTGCTGGGGCGGCCGCCCACGAGTTACCTGCGGGCGGAGTAGGGGCAACACAGGGCAGGGATGCCTGCGATGCGCAGCGCGCCTGCATGACGGCAGTCCAGGGAAGCCACTTCCGGCAAAGGTTGCGCGCGTTGGTACTATGCCCGCACTTTCCCTACACGGCGCCGCGTTCATGTCCCCCACGCCTTCCCCGCTTTCCATCGGCATCGCCGGCGCTGGCAGCGCGGGCCTGGCCACCGCGCTGGCCCTGGCCCGCGCCGGGCATCGCGTGCAGGTCTTCGAAAAGCACCAGGGCTTCACCACCCTGGGCGCGGGCCTCTTGCTGCAGCCGCCCGGCGTGCGCGGCTTGCAGGCGCTGGGCGTGGATATCGCGGCGCTGAACGTCGGCGCGCCCATCGACCGGCTGCTGGGCCTGTCGCATCGCGGCTGGCGCGTGGTGGATATCGATTACGTGGGCGACGGCGCTCGCGCCGTCAACCGCGCCGCGCTGGGCGGCGTGCTGTTCGACGCCGCCCAACGCGCCGGCGCGCAGTTTTCTTTCGGCTGTCCGGTGCAACGCCTGGACACCGAGCAGGGCCGCGCCCGGGTACGCCACGCGGGCGGCGAATCGACCTTCGACTTGTTCGTGGTGGCTGACGGGGCCGCGTCTGCGCTGCGCGAACAGGTGGGGCTGGCCGCCCGCTCAAGCGTCTATCGGTGGGGCGCGCTGTGGGGCCAGTTCTGGGTGCCCGAATGGGCCGGCGCCTCGCAACTGCTGCAACGCTTTGCCGGCACCCGCGAAATGATGGGCTTGTTGCCGACCGACCTGGGGCTGCAGGGCGTGCGCCTGTCGCTCTTCTGGAGCATCCGCCACGACGCCTTGCCGGCCTGGCGCGCCGCACCCATTGCCGCCTGGAAAGCCCGTCTGTTGCAGCTTTGGCCCGAGGCCGAGCCGGTGGTCAGCCAGGTCACCGCCCACGATGACCTGGCGGTGGCGACCTACCGCCACAGCTGGCCTCGCGCCCTGGCCAGCGGCCCCTACTGCGCGGTGGGCGATGCCGCCCACGCCATGAGCCCGCAACTAGGGCTGGGCACCACGCTGGCGGTGCTGGACGCACTGGCGCTGGCGCGGGCGGTCGACCAGCACGGCGCCGCGGACGGCCCCGCCCAATACGCGCGCAGCCGCCTCACGCCGTCACGCCTGTACCAGACCCTGAGCCGCGCGCTGACCCCATGTTTTCAGGCGTCAGGCCCCGGCCTGTGGCGCGACCTGGCCTTCGCCGGCAGCCTGCTGATACCCGGCATGCGCGGCCTGATGAAACGCGGCCTGCTCGCCATGCCTGAACCGGGGGCGGCGCGGCGTTCATCGAGGGCGTAAAAAAGCACCCGCTCCGGGTGCTTGTTGGCCAGCGCTATTCGTAGTGATAACGGCACTGCAGGATAAAGATCTGCCCGTCTTGCACGATGTATACGAGGCGGTCGGCTTTCGTGATGCGGCGTGACCAGTATCCGGTCAGATCGCCGCGTAGGGGTTCCGGCTTACCGGTGCCCCTGAATGGATCGCGGGCGATTTCCTTGATCAGGTCGTTGATCTCACCCACGATGCGGACGTCATGCTGCTGCCAGTAACAGTAGTCGTCCCATGCATGGGACGTCCACGAAACCATGACTTCATTTTTTGCGGCGGCCTTGTTCTTGGCCTTCTTGCGCTGTTGATTCATTCTCTAGTAAGCCTCGATTGAAGGTCTTACCAGCTTTGAATTCGGCAATGGACTGACGCAGACGTTCTGCATTCACAGGAGACCCGAGCAGATGCAAAGTTTCCTGCATGCTGTTGTAGTCATCCAGCGACATCATCACCACGTGTTCGCCGCGCTGTCGGGTGATGATCGTCGGTTCGTGGTCTTTGCAGACCGAGTCCAGCGCCTGCTTAAAGCTGGCTCGTGCCTCGCTGAAAGTCAGAACGTTCATTGCTAGCCTCTTGTGTCGTAAGACCCTGTCCGATCCGCCGACTTCTCCCTGATGACGAAAATGATGACGGCCGATTCAGTATCAGATGCAAGGACAGTTGCGACCGATATGGAATCTACCGTGGAAACATTGTACTGAAGATTGTACAACCCATCAAGCCTTTGCTTTTAGGCCCCTACGCCGCATACCAAAGCACCGCAAAGAAATGGCACACCGTGCCCGCCAGCACGAACAGGTGCCAGATGAAGTGGCTGTAGCGCCAGCGGTTGTCGAAGACGAAGAACACCACGCCGCCGGTATAGGCCAGCCCGCCTGCGACCAGCCACCACAGGCCGCCGGTGGGCACGAGTTCGAGCAGGGGTTTGACGGCGATGATGACCAGCCAGCCCATGGCCAGGTACAGGCCGGTGGACACGGCGGGGCGGTTCAGGCGCTTGCTGGCTTTGAGGCCCACCCCCAGCAGCGCCATGCCCCAGACCAGCCCGAACAGCGTCCAGCCCCACGGCCCGCGCAGGGCGCCCAGCGCGAACGGCGTGTAGGTGCCGGCAATGAGCAGGTAGATGGCCGAGTGGTCCAGCACGTTGAACAGGCGCTTGGCGCGGTTGTCGGGCAGCGCGTGGTAGATGGTGGACGCCAGGTACAGCAGGCACATGGTGGCGGCGAACACTGCGGCGCCTGCGATGAAGGCCGCGTCGCCCTGGCGCACGGCCGCGACGATCAGGATGGGGGCGGCGGCCAGCGCGCCGGCCGCGCCCAGGCCGTGGCTGATGGTGTTGGCGATTTCTTCGCCCAGGGTCTGGCGGCGGTCGTTCGGGAACATGGTTTGCTGAAGGGAAAGGCAGGAAGTGAAGATCAGGGTTTCTACCATAGGCGTTTTGGGCCACCGCCTCAAGCGGAATGGGTCCGAAGACGCGCCTGCCTTGATCTGGTGCAAGCGCGCCGTCATGCCCCCGCCCGAAATGCTGCGAGGTTAAGTTACTGTGTGATACATTTCACACGCTAATCAATCTGCCCGACAGAGGCGGCGATTCAGCGGCTTACCGCGTTAACGACGGGCGACGCATCCGGCGTGCCCGCACAGACTCTTGAAGGGGAAGCACTTATGATTCCGGCAATCGGCCTGATGGTTGGGGCTTACATCGTCACGCGCATGACCGCGACGTTGACCCGGCCCGATACCAACAAAGTCGTCAAGGTGCTTTCGATTCTGACCATCGTGGTCGCACTGGTGTCCTGTCTGGACCTCCTGACCAGCAGCGCCGCGATTCAATCCGGCCGGTTCTGATCCGGCGGATTCCAGGGCATTGGCGTCCGCTCCCGCGGACGCGGCAGTCGGCGGGCCGCAGGGTGCGGCCAGGTGGTTTTCAAACGTCGTCGTGGAGTTAAAAAGAGGTTTACTGGCAGAGGCCTGACAATGGCGCGCAGTTTTACCAGCTTGTTTTTCAACGCCGCAAAGAAATTCAGCAAACTCCAGCGCGCGGCGCTGCGCATGGCGGCCCCCAAGGCGGCCCGCAAACGCACCGTGTCGGCGCGCAAGGCCGCGGTGGCGCGGCAAGCGGCCAAGACCGCCGCTAGCGCCGCGTCCAGCCTCGGCGCCGGTCGCTGGGAGGCCTCGCGGCAATTCTCCGATGCGCTGGGCCGGCGCCTGACCTTCGCCCGCTACACCCCCGTCACCGCGACACGCCAGGGCATGCCCCTGGTGGTGATGCTGCACGGCTGCCGCCAGACGGCGCTGGCGTTCGCGCGCGGTTCGCGCATGAACCAATGGGCGGATGCCGGCGGCTTCATGGTGCTGTATCCGCAGCAGTCCATGACCCGGCAGGTGCAGCGTTGCTGGCGTTGGTTCCAGCCCGATGCGCAGCACGGCGGGGCCGACGCCGACCTGATCGCCGCGTTGATCCAGTCCGAGGTGGCGCGACATGGCC
This sequence comes from Achromobacter sp. 1014246743, assembly GCF_059760725.1. NCBI lineage: Bacteria > Pseudomonadati > Pseudomonadota > Betaproteobacteria > Burkholderiales > Alcaligenaceae > Achromobacter > Achromobacter sp. 1014246743. The sequence continues at coordinate 63,612 of NZ_JCBANA010000033.1, read as the reverse complement.
TGGACCCTGAACGCGTCTATATCGCCGGCCTGTCGGCCGGCGCCAGCATGGCCGCGCTGGTGGCCCTGCGCCATCCCGCATTGATCGCCGCGGTGGCGATGCATTCCGGGCCGGTGGTGGGCGATGCGCATACCGCGGCGGCGGGCCTGAGTACGATGCGGCGCGGCTCGGTCAAGCCGCTGCTGCCGCTGGTGCAAAGCGTGGCGGATCCGGCCGTCTTCGAGCTGGGCATGCCCGCCATGATCCTGCAGGGCCAGATGGACCCGGCGGTGGCGCCGCGCAACGCCAAGCAGCTGTTCGAGCAGTTCCGCGCGCTCAACGGCCTGGGCGCGCAAGACCTGCCGGTCGAGCGCGTGCTGGGATTGGGCACGGAAAAGGCGTATCGCCGTGTCGACCTCGTGCGGGGGCGCAAGACCGTGCTGCGGCTGTGCGAGATATCCCGGGTCGAGCACGCCTGGAGCGGCGGCGATGCGTCGGTTCGTTACCACGCCCGCAGCGGGCCGGACGCCTCGGCGCTGATCTGGCGCTTTTTCCAGGGCCAGCGCCGCGTCGCGATCGGCCAGTAAGGGGCCGATACGATGGGCGGATCGATCGTTGCCAGTGGGGGCGGCGCTTCGCAACGGTGCCACGAGTATCGACGCCACGCCTGTCGGCGCCGCGATCGGCATGCGAAAACCCTGCGCCGCGCCGGCAATGGCGCTATTGTTCCGGAATCGGGAATGCAGTTGTCGCGGCCCTCGTCGGCCGCTTGAAAGCACCGGGCGCTAACATCGCCGCACGCTCGGAAATCCGGCGCCACGTCCGGCGCCGGCCGGCGACGTCTTTCGGAAAAACATCATGTCTTTGTCCATGTACCAGGCCAGCGTGCCTGTCTTCATCCGCGGCTTGACCGTGCTCGCCGCGCTGCTGGAAAAGGGCGCCGCCCACGCGGCCGCCAACGGTATCGATCCGGCCGAACTCGTCAACGCCCGCCTGGCCCCCGACATGTACCCGCTGTCGGGCCAGGTGCAGCGCGCCAGCGATGCGTCCAAGTTCGCCGTGCAGCGCCTGTCGCAGGTCGAGTCGCCCAAGTTTCCCGACGAGGAAGCCACCTTCGAGCAGCTGCAGAAGCGCGTGGCCGATACCATTGCCTATCTGCAATCGGTGCCGGCCGACAAGCTCGACGGCGCCGAAGGCCGCAAGGTCACGCTCAGCTTCGGCGACTTCAAGCCCGAATTCCAGGGCGACGCCTACCTGCTGACGTTCGCGCTGCCGAACTTCTATTTCCACGTCACGACCGCCTACGACATCCTGCGCCATGCAGGCGTAGCGATCGGCAAGCTGGATTTCCTGGGGCCGTACAAGGCCTGAGGGGGATGGCGCGGGGGCTGTCCGGCGCCCCGCCACCGCATCGCCATCAGCTCTTTTTCTGCGCCGGATCGCCGCAGCCGCTCATTTCGCCCATCTTGGCCATGTTCTGCTGGATTTCCTCGGGCGTCAGGTCCTGCTTGTGGGTGGCCAGCGACCAGCGGTGGCCGAACGGGTCCATCACCTGGCCGTAGCGGTCACCCCAGAACATGTCCGCGGCCGGCATGGCCAACTGGGCGCCGGCCGCCACCGCCTGTTCGATGGCGGCGTCCGCGTCCTGCACGTACAGGTGCAGCGTCACGGGCGAGCCCTTGAGCGCCTTGGGCCCCAGGCTGCCCCATTCGGGAAAATCATCCATCAGCATCAGGACCGAGTCGCCGATGCGGATGGCGGCGTGCATCACCTTGCCGTTGGGGCCGGGCAGCCGGGCCAGCTCCTCGGCGTTGAACGCCTTCTTGTAGAACGCGATCGCATCGGACGCGCCCTCGCACACGATGTGCGGGGTAAGGGTGTGCATGCCGTCGGGAATCGCCTTGCTTGCGGGGGTTGCCATGGTGTGTCTCCGTTGTGGATGGGGGGCGGGATAGCTACTGCGGAGTAGGCCGCCGGTGCGCCGTCGGCCTGTCCTTGTCCTACGACGAACGGGCGGCGCCGGAATCGACAGCTCGCCCGAACTTTTTTTATCGTGGGGCCACCTTGGCCACCAGGGTGGCGAAGCCGCCCCAGCACATGCGCTTGAAATCGAACACGCCCTCGCAGGACATGTTCGCCAGGCGCGGGTCGGCCATGACCTTGGCGTTGATGCGGTCGCGCTCGGCCTTGCTGGCAAAGGCGATCCACGAGAACACGACCGTTTCGCCTTCGCGCGTACCGGCCGCGGCGCTGAACGAGCCGAAGCCTTCGCCGTCGATGTCGTCCGCCACGCATTCGCGGAATTCCAGGGCGCCGTATTCCAGCCAGATCGAACCGGCCATGTCGGCCATTTTCTTGTACGCGTCCAGGTTCGCCTTGGGCACGCTCAACAGGTAACCGTCTATGTATTGTTCCATCGTCAGCTCCTTCGCTCGGTGTTGTTTTGTGCGGCCGCCGCCGGCCCGCATCCTTGCCCGGCGACCGCCCCGGTATCCGTGCCGGGTGATGCCACTGTATCGGGATCGGCGCCGCTTTCCGATGGGCAATTGCGACATCTTCAGGGTGGATTGCGACACGCCTGCGGCGTATGCTTGGCGGCATGAAAAACATCGCGTTTTTGCTGCCCCGCGGCGCCAATATCGCGTCGCTCGAAACCGCCCGGCATGGTTTTTTGGTGGCCAACGAATACCTGGCCGCGCAGGGCCGTGAACCGCGCTTCCGGGTGCGCACGCTGGCCGCCACGCGCCAGGTCAGCCTGGACGACGGCCGCATCACGGTGCTGGCCGACCTGGTGCTGGACGACGCACAGGGCATCGACATCTGCATCGCTCCGCCGCTGCTGGGGGCGGTGTCCGACGTGGTGCTGTCCAATCGCGAACTGATCGACTGGCTGGCGGGCCATTACCGCCGGGGCGGCGAAGTGGCCAGCCTGTGCATGGGGGCGGCGCTGCTGGCAGCCGGCGGCCTGCTCGACGGCCAGCAGGCGGTGGTGCATTGGGTGGCGCGCGACCTCTACGCCAGCCTGTTTCCGTCGGTGCAGTGGTCCAGCGACCGCGTCGTCATGTCGGAAAACGGCATCTACACCAGCGGCGGTGCGTTTTCGGCCGCCCACCTGGTGCTGCACCTGATCGAAAAATACACCGACCGCGACACCGCCATCTGGTGCGCCAAGTACTTCCAGCTCGACTGGAGCCGCCAGAGCCAATTGCCGTTCTCGGTGTTCATGGGCCACAAGTCCCACGCCGACCAAGTGGTGCGCGCGGTGCAGGACGAAATCGAAACCCGCTACACCGAAAAGATCACCGTCGAAGACCTGGCCGACCGCCACGCCATGGGGCGCCGCACGCTCGAACGGCGTTTTCGCCAGGCCACCGGCAACAGCATCGTCGAATACGTGCAGCGCGTGCGCGTCGAAGCCGCCAAGAAACGCCTGGAAAGCTCGCGCAAGAGCGTGGCCGAAGTCATGTACGAAGTCGGCTACAACGACACCAAGGCGTTTCGCGACATCTTCAACAAGTACTGCGGCATGTCGCCGGTGGGCTATCGCGAACGCTATCAGTAAGGGGCCGGGCGCACCCCGGCCACCACGCGGCGGGCAGTTCGCGCTGTTGCGCCCAGCACGCGCCGGGTAGCCGGGCGCGTCACCACGCCCAGCGCACGCCCACGCTGCCGGACACGCTGCGCTGGCGTTCGCCGCCCAGATTGGTCAAGCCGCTGGCGGCCGCGTACAGGCTGGTGGACGTGCCCACCTGCGCCGCCACGCCCAGGTCCACCTTGCCGGCCGTCTGGCCGACGTTGGCGCCCAGCACCGTGTCGCCGCCGAAGGTGGTGCGGTCGTTGTCGCCAAAGGTGCGCAGCAGGTTCAGCCGCACATAGGGCTGCCAGTTCACGCGCGCCGATTCATAGCGGCCCAGCAGCCGCAGGCCGGCGCGGCCCAGGAAGGTATTGCCGCGGTTGAAGCCCACCGTCGATATGCCGTCGTCCAGGTCGTTGAACGACAGCCGCTGCCACACCAGCTGCGCCTGCGGTTCCAGCTCGACATTGCCGCCCAGCGGGATCGGCAGCCCGGCTTCCACCGACCCGGTGATGGCCCGGCCGTGCGTCGTGTCGCCGATGCCGTCGCGCGAGCGCGGCTTGGCGTCCAGCGTGCTGCCTATCAGCACCACGTCGGTGTACCAGCCTCCCGGGCCGATGTGGGTCCAGTACGCGCCCAGGCTGTAGGCGTTCACGGCCAGGTGGCCGGCGTCCAGCCCTTGCATGCCCAGCGCAAAGCCGTTGACGTCGCCCGTGGCCCGCGCAAAACCGGCGAACAGGCCGAAGCGGTCGCGGTGGCCGTTGTCGCCAGTGCGCGCATAGATATCCTGCCCGGCCTGCGCCCCGAAAATGTCGCCCTTGAACTGCGGGTTGGCGTCGCCGCGCTGGGTCAGGGTGTCGTGCCCGCCCCAGGCGCGCGACCAGGCGGCCGGCAAGGCGCCGTCCTGCGTCAGCAGCGATTGCGCGCCCTGGCGGTCATGAAACGTGCCCAGTTGCTGGATGCCAAGCTGGCGCGCCACGCCGGGCAGGGCGGCATACACCGGCACTTCGGGGCGGTAGGTCACGATCGGGTCTTCGCCCGCGGGCGGCGGCTCGGGCAGCGGCGGCGTGCCGATGGCCGGGTCCGGCGGGTCGACCACGCCGTCCACCGATGGCACGCTGTTGCGCAGGTACCAGTTGTCGGCGGTGCCGGGCGTGATGCCGCCGTGCACCAGATGGTATTGATAGGCGCCGGCCTTGACCGGGCCGGCCAGCATGAAGGCACTAGGCGACGTGGTGGCGCCGTTGGCCGCCTGCACCACCTGGATGCCGTTGGCCACGGTTTCGGCGCCGGGGCCGCCGACGTTGTTGATCTGCAGCCGGGTCGATCCCGTCGCGGTGCCGCCGTTGATCACCAACTGGTCTGACGGCGCGCCGTCGCCGCCCAGGTAGGTGTTCAGCGCCAAGGTGCCGTTCTGGCCCACGTAGCTGCCGACGTTCAGGCGGTTGCCGACGCCCGCGCCGCCCAGTTGCACCAGGCCCGCGTTGGTCAGCGCGCCGTTGATGGTGAAGGCGCCGTTGCCGGACCCGGCCAGCGTCGGCAGGGCGTTGGCCACGGCGATCGTTCCGTTGTTCGTGACGGCGCCGGTGACCGTGCCGTAGCCGCCCAGCGTCGTGCCCGCGGCCACGTTCACGGGGGCATCCAGCGTGCTGGCGACGTTGAGCGTGCCGCTGTCTACATAGACCTGGTTGAAGGTGCCGCTGCCGGTCCAGTTCCACAGCAAGCCTTGCATGCGCAACGTGCCGAAGTTCAGGAATGCGTTGGCTGCCGTACCCGTGCCCTGCAAGGTCACCGTGTTGTTGCCGGCGCCGCCGTCGGCGCTGCCATTGATAACCGAGCCGGTCTGCAGGATCAGCGCATTGTTGCCGTTGCCCATGCGGATGGCGCTGCCGATGCCGCTTTCGACCAGGCCGGCGTTGATGATGGTAGTGTCGCCGTTGAGCGTGCGGATGCCGAAGCCGTTCTGGCTGATGATGCGGCCACCCGCCAGGTTTTCGATGGTGGCCGTGAAGCTGGAACTCACGGTGTTGGACAGCACCGCATCGGGGGACACGCCGCTCACGCCGCCGCTGGCCGTGATCGTGCCGGAATTGACCAGCCGCGCGTTGTTGCCCTGCATGTAGACGGCCTGACCCGAGTTGCCGCTGGTCATCACCGTGCCGCTGTTGATGATGGTGCCGTTGCTGCCCAGGATGGAGATGCCGCGGGCGTTCGAGCCTGTCGTGGACACCGTACCGGTATTGGTGATGGTGTTGTCGTGCTGGCCCAGGTTGGTTTGGCCCCAGGCGGCTGAAATGCCGTAGGCATTGGGACCCGCCGTGGAAATCGTGCCGTGATTGGTCAGCGTGTTGCCGCTGCCGTTGGCGGCCATGCCGTCGTTGAAGGCGCCGGTGGTGGTCAGGCTGGCGCCGTCGCCATTGGTGATCTGGTTGCCGTCGCCGTTGCCTAGCAGCACCGCGCCACGTGAACCACCGCTACCACCTCCGCCCGTCAGGACCAGTTGGCCGTTGTTGCTGATGGTGCTGCCGGCTTCGACGCTGATGCCCACCGGGTTGACAGCGCGGGGGAAGTTGCCGGTGGCGGTGCTGTCCAGGTTGACCGTGACGCCCGTGCTGCCGGACTGTGCAGCGACGGGAGCGATGCCTGCGCCCGAACAGGTGACGACGGTGTTGCTGGCGGGGGCCACATTGCTGCAGGCGGCCATCGCGGGCGGCGCCATCGCGCAGGAAAAAAGGGCGACGCTGCCGATACCGCTGCCGATGGCCTTCTTCATGGGCAATGTCCTTTATAGGGAATACGCCGTCTGCAAGAATGGGTCGACTTATAGCATTGCAAATTCCCGTTTGCGGGAATCGGTAGCAAATGATTGCGCTTTTTGCGGTGCAGCAGATGAGGGCGGCGGGGGCGCCGTGCCAGGCGATTCCGGTTGGCCGGACGCGGGGGCGTTGGGCCGGGCTGCCGTGGTCTTCAGCCGCCGCGCCGCCGACGAAACGCCCACCAGCCCATCAGCACCGTGAATGCGGCCACCAGCAGGCAGATGATCCAGAAGCCGTGATGGTCGTCCGACAGCGGAATGCCGCCCACGTTCATGCCGAACAGGCCCGCCATGATGTTGATGGGCAGGGCCAGCACCGTCACCAGCGTCAAGGTGAACAGCGTTCGGTTGTTCTGTTCGTCCAGCCGCGCGGTCATCTCTTCCTGCAGCAGCTTGATGCGCTCGACCAGCCCGGCCATGTCGCCCAGCACCACCGAGAATTCCTCGGTGGATTCGCGCAGCTCCTGCACGTCGCGCGGCCGCAGCCAGGCGGGCGGACGGGCCAGCAGCCGGAAGACCGAACCCGGCTCGGGCGCCAATGTGCGTTGCAGCCGCACCAGCACCCGGCGGGTGCCGGCCAGGTCCAGGCGGCCGGGGCCGCCACGCGATGCCAGGAAATGGTCTTCGATGCCGTCGACGTCGACGCTGGCCTTGCGCACGATCTCCATCATCAGGTCGGCCTGGTCGCGCATCAGGTGCGCCAGCAACTGGGCAGGCGATTCGAACGGCTCGCCGCGCCGCACGTGCTCGCGCAGCCGGTCCAGCGACCGCAGCGGCTTGCGCCGCAACGTCACCAGCAGCCGCCGGTGGGCGCAGACCCACAGCGTCGATACCTGGGCAGGGGTGCGGTCGAAGTCGAAGATGACGTCGTTGAACACCGCCACCAGCGCGCCTTCCTGCTGCTCGATCCGGGTGGAATGAGCCTCGTCGCCCAGCATCGCGATGAAGGTGTCCGGCAGGTCCAGGTGGGCCTGCAGCCAGCGCACGCAACCGGCCTGCGACAGGTTCAGGTGCAGCCACAGAAAGGCGCCGTCGTCCGGCGCAGACTCGGGGCCGATGGCCTTGGCGCGGGCCAGCAGGTCCGCGAGCGCGGGCGGGGCGATCTCGGTGGCGGCGCCGCCCGCCGCGAAGCGGAACGCGCAGATCAGGCCGGAAATGTCGGATTGGTAGTCGGCCGGGGCCGCGGGCGTCGTCATGATGCGCGATGGTGACGCCAAAGCGTGACAGTTCGGAGACAGCGCGCCCGCCAGACCGGGCCGCATCAGCTATATTTCAAGCGCATTTCCTTCCCGCCGTTCCCGAGCCCGATATTCCATGTCCGAAAAACCCGTCGAACCCCAAGCCGTCCTCAGCCCCAACGCCCGCTACGCGATCTTCCTGGTCGCCACGCTGAACCCCGGCGCCGACAACGCCGCCACCGTACGCGCCTGGTGCGAAGACGTCGCCGCGCTGGTCCGCACGGTCGGCACTCGCGCCGTCGCGGCCGACCTGTCCTGTATCTGCGGCTTCAGCTCCGCCGCCTGGGACGCCCTGTTCGGCGCGCCGCGCCCGGCCTCGCTGCATCCGTTCCGCGAATTCGGTTCGGGCGACCGGGTAGCCGTGTCCACCCCCGGGGACATCCTGCTGCACATCCGTGCCGAAGCCATGGACGCCTGTTTCGAATTGGCCACGCTGCTGGTGGCCGGCCTGGGCACGGCCGCCAAGGTGGTCGACGAAGTGCATGGGTTCCGCTATTTCGACCGCCGCGCCATCATCGGTTTCGTCGACGGCACCGAAAACCCGCAGGGCTTCGAGCTGGCCGACTTCACCCTGATCGGCGACGAAGACCCGGCGTTCGCCGGCGGCAGCTACGTGCTGGTGCAGAAGTACCTGCACGACATGACCGCCTGGGAAGCGCTGCCGACCGAGCAGCAGGAACGCATCATCGGCCGTCGCAAGCTCACCAACGTCGAACTGCCGGACGACGTCAAGCCGTCGTATTCGCACAGTTCGCTGACCACGCTGGACGAGGGCGGCCAAGAGGTCAAGATCCTGCGCGACAACATGCCGTTCGGCCGCCCGGGCTCGGGCGAATTCGGCACCTACTTCATCGGCTACGCGCGTTCGCCCGCGCCCATCGAGCAGATGCTGGAAAACATGTTCGTCGGCCGTCCGGCGGGCAACTACGACCGCCTGCTGGATTACAGCCGCGCCGTCACCGGCGGCCTGTTCTTCGCGCCGTCGGCCGAGCTGCTGGAAGCGCTGGCCGAACGCGAAAGCTGACGCGCATCGCGGGGGCGGCCGCCAGGCGAATGAGGGCGCGCGGCCGCCCGCGCACCCCCCGCAGCCAGGCGCCGTCAATCCGGAATCTGCGGTTCCACCAGTCGCATCAACTGGGTCAGGGATTCCTGCCAGCCCAGGTAGCACATCTCGGTGGGTATCACCGCCGGGATGTTCTCCTGCACCACGGTCATTTCCGTGCCGCAGGACACCTTGCGCAGCGTGATGGTGGTCTGCATCTGGCCCGGCAGGTTAGGATCGTCGAACTGGTCCGTGTAGCGGATCTTCTCGTTCGGCACCAGTTCCAGGTACTTGCCGCCGAAGTCGTGGCTATGGCCGGTGCCGAAATTGCGGAACGACATCCGGTGCGAGCCGCCCACCTTGGCGTCCAGTTCGTGGACCAGGCAGGTGAAGCCATACGGGGGCAGCCAGCGCACGATGGCGTCGGGTTCGAGAAAGGCGCGGTACACGCGGTCGGGGGCGGCGCGCAGCACGCGGTGCAAAGTTACGGTTCCTGTCGTCATGGTCATTTCCGCCTTGAAGGGAAAGTGGGGGGGTGTACTGGCTCGACGCATGAGCCTCCCGCAAATCGACAGGACACGGATCAGGACAAACCCTAGGGTGTCGGGGCGCGCGGGATGGCCGCCCGGGCGCCAGGCAAAAGGAGCATGGGCATGATCACGGCACAAGACAAACCCTACCTGGCGCGCTGCGTCGAATTGGCGCGGCAGGCGTTGGCGCAGGGCGACGAGCCCTTCGGTTCGCTGCTGCTGTCGGCCGACGGCCAGGTGCTGTTCGAAGACCGCAACCGCGTGGCCGGGGGCGACCACACGCGCCATCCGGAATTCGAGATCGCCCGGTGGGCCGCCGCCAACCTGACGCCCGCCCAGCGCGCCGCCAGCACCGTGTATACGTCGGGCGAGCACTGCGCCATGTGCGCCGCCGCGCACGGCTGGGTCGGGCTGGGCCGCATCGTCTACGCCAGTTCCACCCCGCAACTGAGCGCGTGGATGCAGGAACTGGGTTTTCCCGCGCCGCGGGTCAAGGCGCTGCGCATCACCGATGTCATCACCGACACGCCGGTGGACGGGCCGGATGACGAACTGGCCGAGCAGGTCGGGGCGCTGCACCGGGCGCGCCAGCGGCCGGCGGGTGCGGGGTCGGCCTGATGGGGGGCTGACCCGCCTGACGGGCTTGACCGACCCGGCCGCCTAGCGCAGCAGCACGTCTTCGTAGAACGCGCCGATCGGCAGCGTCCGGTCGCGCACCTGGATCTCCAGCACCCAGATGCCATCGGCCGGCACGAAGTCGGCGTCTGCCAACTGGTGCTTGCCATACAACGCATGCGGAAAATCCGCCACGCGGTGGCCGGGAATCTCGCGCACCAGTTCGCAGCCATGTTCCCGCGCAAAGTCTTCGGCGCGGTCGTACAGGGCCGCGCCGCTCAACCCCTGCAGCCAGGCCTCGCGGGTGCGGGCGAACACCTGGCGGGCGGCCTCGGCACAGCGTTGGCGGTCGGCGTCCGCGCCCACCACGAAGGTGTCGCCGTAGTCGCCTTCATAGCCGTCCCATACCGGGCCGATGTCCACCACGAACATGTCCTTGTCGCCCAGCCGCCGCTGGAAGTCGGTGGGATGCACGGTGGGCGATTGCGTATCGGCGCCGAACCGCACGTAGGTCGGATGCCAGTTGTGCGATGCGCCCATGCGGCGCAGGTGCGCGTCGGCCGCGGTGATGGCTTCGCGCGTGGTCATGCCGGGCCGTATCAGCGCGGCGATCTCGCGCACGGCCGTCAGCGAGCGGCGCCGCGCACGCAGGATGCCGTCCATGGTGAAGCGCGGGCTGACCCGTTCCCACGGGTGGGCCGGGGCGGGCGCCACGACGGGGCCGGCGCCGGTCGCGGGCACGAAGGCTTCGGACAGAAAGCGGTCGTCGGGCAGGCCGGCCTGGCGCAGCCGGTCGCGCGCCGCGCGCACCATGGCGGGGTTGCCGCAGGCATAGACCACCGTGCGGGCCCAGTCATGGTCGGCGGCCGCGGCCCTGTCCTGCACGTAGGCGTGGGCCTGCGGGGTCGCACCGGCGTCGTCTTGCGGCACCACCGCATGCCATTGAAAGCCGCCCTTGGCCAGCAGGGCGTTCAACATCGGCGCGGCATAGCAGTCGTCGGCCGAGCGGCCGCCCCAGTACAGCGTCACGCTCTTGATGGCCGGGCTTTGCAGCCCGGCCATCAGGATCGGGTATACGCCCGCATAGCCCGTGCCCGTGGCCAGCAGCACCAGGTGTTCGATGTCGTCCGGCCAGCCTTCGTCGGGCCAGGTGCAGCCGCCCAGCGGACCTTCCAGCGCCAGGGTGTCGTCGGGCATCAGGCGCGGCAGCAGGCGTTCGGTGAAGCCGCCGCCGGGCATGCGGCGGATCTGGAATTCCAGCCGGGCCGGGCCCGCGGCCGACGGCAGGCTGGCAATGGAAAAAGGCCGCCGGCTGCCGTCTTCCAGCAGGAATTCGACGTGTTGCCCGGGCTGCCAGGCGAAGGCGTCTTCGCCCTGCACCTGCACGATCAGCTGGGTCACGTCTTCGGTCAGCGGCACGCGCGACACGACGACGGCCTCGCGGCGTTGCGCTTGCAGGGCCGGTTCGCGCCAATGCGGAAAGCGCAGCGCCAGGTCGCCCGCCGCGCGGCACTGGCACATCAGCAGTTCATCGTCGGCGGTGACGTACGTGCGTTCGGTGGGCGGGGCCAGGCGTTCGTGGCGGCCGTCCACCACCGTGGCCCGGCACGAGCCGCATTCGCCGCGCTGACAGGAAAAGGGCACCGGCACCCCCTGGGCCAACGCGGCGTCCAGCAGCGTCGTCGTGCCGTCGGTGGTGAAGTGGCCGGTATCAAGGGTGATGGTGTACAGGGAGGGCGTGGTCATGGCGCGTTTCCGTTGATAGACCCGTGGGGGGCGCATGGAGCGCAATGTAGCGATAGAATGGCTTTGTCTCCAGGGCCATTTTTATGAATATGACCAAGCCACTTTTGCGGGAAGCGCCACGGGGCTCCGACTCGGCCGCCCAGCCTGACGCGTTGTCCGTCCCCCCACGCGGCACCCGGCAGGCCGCCCGCCGCAGCGCCTCGCGGGTGCCGCGCCAGGAAGCCAGCCTGGACTTGCCGCTGGACCCGCCCCGGGCCGGGGAATCCAAGCAGACCTGGGTCTATCGCCAGATCCGCGAGCGCATCCTCAAAGGCGTGCTGCCCTCGGGCAGCCGGCTGCCGTCCACCCGCAGCCTGGCCGGACGCTGGCACATTGCCCGGTCCACCGTCGAATCTGCCTACGATCAGTTGCACAGCGAAGGCTATACGGCGGGCACGGTCGGGTCGGGCACCTATGTGGCGGCGGTCATTCCCGATAATTTCTTTCGCGATGGCTTGCCCGGCGAGGCGGCGCAAGGGGGCGGCCGCCCGTCCACGCCGGCAGCGCCTGGCGCATCCGCTCCGTCACCGCGTGCCGTATCGGTACGCCCGGCAACCGGCCTGCCGCCGGTACCGCCGCCGCGTTCAGAGCCGCCTTTCACGGCCCGCAGCGCCGACGCCTCGCTGTTCCCGATGGCGGCATGGAGCAAGGGGCTGGCGGCCAGCGCCCAGCGCGTCACGCCGTCGCAACTGGCCAACGAGGAATCGCAGGGCTGGCAGCCGCTGCGCGAGCAGATTGCGCGTTACCTGGGCGCGGCGCGCGGCATCGCCTGCGATGCCGACCAGGTGGTGGTGCTGACCGGCATCCGCGACGGCATCGATCTGAGCGCCCGCGTGCTGTTGTCGCAGGACGACAAGGTGCTGGTGGAAGACCCCGGCTACCTCAACGCCGTGCCGCTGTTCAGCCAGTACACGCGCCGCATCACGCCCATCGCGATCGACGAGCACGGCTTTTCGGTGGCCAGCGCCCGCCGCCAGCGCGGCGTCAAGCTGGTGCACGTCACGCCCGCGCACCAGTCGCCCACCGGCGTCACCATGCCCGTGTCGCGCCGCCTGGAACTGCTGGACTGGGCCGCGCAGACCGGCAGCTGGATCCTGGAAGACGACTACGACAGCGAATTCAACTACGACAGCGCCCCGCTGGCCGCCCTGAAAAGCCTGGACAGCGCCGACCGCGTGATCCACTGCGGCAGCTTCAACAAGACCCTGTTCAACGCGCTGCGCATCGGCTATGCGGTGCTGCCGCGGCCGCTGGTGGCGGCGTTCACGCGGACGCGCCACACCACGGGGCGGTCCAACAGCATCATCGAACAGATGACGCTGGCCAACTTCCTGGAAGACGGCAGCTTCGCCCGCCACGTGCGCCGTGTACGGCCCGTCTACGCGGCCCGGCGCGACCAGCTGCTGCGGCTGCTGCAACTGGCCGCAGGCTCGTCGCCGCTGCGGGTCAGCGGCGAGCAGGCGGGCTTTCACCTGGTGTGGTGGCTGCCGCCCGGCAGGGACCTGGCGGACCTGCTGCGCCGTGCACAGGCACGCGGCATCGGCATCCAGTCGGTAGCCGACTTCTGCCTGCGCGTGACAATGCCGCCCGGCGTGGTCATCGGCTACAGCGCACGTAGCGAGGCCGAACTGGAACAGGTGGGGGCGCTGCTGCGTGGGGCCGGCGCCTGATCAGATGGCCTTGTCCGCCAGGAACGCCTCGATCAGCGCCGCAAACGCCGGCGGGCATTCCTGCATCGGGTAATGGCCGCAGTTCGGCATCACCCGCAGTTGGGCGTTCGGATGCCACGCCAGGAACGTCTGCCGCATGGCGGCTTCGTCCAGCCCCGGGTCCTTGTCGCCCACGATCACCAGGTACGGCGTCGTCAGCCCGCGTACCTCGTCCACGAAATCCGTGTGGACCAGCATGTCCAGGTAGGGAATGCGGCAAGCGGGCGCCACCGACGCGCGATGCCGCCGCAGCTTGGCCTGCACCCAGCCGCGGCCCAGGCCGCCGGTCACGTATTGCATCAGGCGGCAAAAGGCCTCGTCGTCGTGCGCCGTGCTGGCAAAGAACGCATACGCGTCCGGGCCCAGCCGATGGCCCGCGGCCGACACCGGGCACACGGCAATCGCCCGCTTGATGCGGTCCGGCGCATTCGCCGCCAGGCGCTGCGTGACCATGCCCGTCATCGAATGCCCCAGCACGCTAAAGCGCGGCCAGCCCAGGTGGTTGGCCAGCGCCAGGCAATCGGCGGCGATCTCATCGACCGAGCAGGCGCCCGTCAGATGGCGCGACAGGCCATAGCCGCGCAGGTCCGCGAACACATAGGTGCAGGCGTCGCCGTCCAGATAGGGCGTCATCGCGGCGTAGTTGCCGTGGTCGCCCAGCCAGTCGTGCAGCACCAGCACGGGTTCCGGGCCGTGGCCGTGGCGGACAAAGCCCAACAGGCTCGCCGCGGCGGTGTCGTTGCCGACGTTCGAACGGGAGGAGGGGAGATGGGTCATTTCAAGGGTTCCTTCTGGGTTGGAAAAAGCCAAAAGAAACGCCCTCCCGGCGGACCGGGAGGGCGTCTTGAAAGAAGCATCATCATATCGGGTCGGCGGGCGAAAATCCAGTGTCTGGAAAAATCCAGACGCGCAGTCCAGGACAACCCGCCGCAAGCACCCGCCCGGCGCCTTGTAGCAAAATAACGGCTGCTTCATCGCGTACGACACAGGAATTTCCCATGCCCCAGCTCGACCTTTACCAAGTAGACGCCTTCACTGCCGCTCCCTTCGGCGGCAACCCCGCCGCGGTGGTGCCGCTGGACGCGTGGCTGCCTGACGCGACGTTGCAGCGCATTGCCGAAGAAAACAACCTGTCGGAAACCGCCTACTTCGTGCGCCAGGGCGATGTCTACGAGTTGCGCTGGTTCACGCCCGCGGTCGAGGTCGACCTGTGCGGCCACGCCACGCTGGCGACGGCCTGGGTGCTGTTCGAACAGTTGGGCGTCCAGGACGACCTGCTGCGCTTTTCGACCCGCAGTGGCGAATTGCAAGTGCGCCGCGCCGGCAAGGCGCTGGCGATGGATTTCCCCGTCAAGCAACCGGTGGCCGAGGCCATCCCGGCCGCGCTGCTGCAAGCGCTGGGCTTGAAGGACGCGCGGGCGCTGTACCGCACCGACGACTACCTGCTGGTCATCGACGATGAAACCCTGATCGACGGCCTGAAGCCTGATTTCTCGGCGCTGGCCGCGTTCGACGTGCGCGGCGTGGCGGTCACGGCGCCGTCCACGCGCTACGACTTCGTGTCGCGCTGGTTCGGCCCGCGCGTGGGCGTCAACGAAGACCCCGTCACCGGCTCGGCCCACACCTCGCTCACGCCGTACTGGGCCGAGCGCCTGGGCAAGACGACGCTGACGGCCGAGCAGGGCGGGGCGCGCAAGGGGCAGCTGCAATGCGAACTGCCCGGCAACGGCCGCGTCATCATCAGCGGCCAGGCGGCGCTGTACCTGCGTGGCACGATCTACCTTTGACCCAAGGGCCAGCATGATCGACATCGACGCGTTGCGGGACCGCTTTGCCCGTTTCGGTGAACTTCGCCCGCAAGGCCGCGACGAATGGCGCGGCGACATCCCGCTGCCCGACGCGCTGGCCGATTTCTATGCCCGCATCGGCCCGTTGGGCGAGACTTATCACGCGCACATCGGCCCGGTCGGCGTCACGCTGTCCGAAACCAATGTGTGCTTTCCCGCGCTCAGCCGCCTGTGGGATCTGCAGGCCGGCTACCGCTGGGATGCCTCGAACGGCCAACGGGTGCCGGCCTGGCAGGACCACTGGCTGGTCATCGCCGACCTGAACGCCGACCCCTTCATTCTGGACACGGGCAGCGGCCGCATCCTGTATGCGATGCACGGCACCGGCACATGGGCACCCGATGACATCGCGCCCGACCTCTGGACCCTGGCCGCCGCCCTGGCCGCCGTGGGCGAGATCTACCTGGACGCGGACGAAGACCTGCGCGACGACGACTGGGACATCAAGCCGGCCTACCGCGATGCCGTGCTCGACCGACTGACCACCGTGCTGGGCGACCGGGGCGAGGCCGAAAGCTTCTACGAGGTCCTGCAAGGCTAGCCGGAACGCTTGCGGATCGGGTGCGACGGCGCGCGCGAGGCTTCGGCGCGCCATCATCGAAAACCTATTCCCTCATCAGCACTTCAAATAGCCCGGTCCGCCGCACCTGCCTAGAATCCCCGGTCATGACATCAAGAGGCCGCAACCGGCCCCGGAATCAAGGAGACAGCAGGCATGGACGCGGTATGGGTGGTGGCGATCGGCGCGGCGGTGGCGGGCTTCGTGCAGGGCCTGTCGGGCTTTGCGTTCGGCATGGTGGCCATGTCGTTCTGGGCCTGGGTGCTGGACCCGCGCCTGGCCGCCGCTCTGGCCGTCTTCGGCGCCTTGACCGGGCAACTGCTGGCCGTGTTTTCGGTGCGCCGGGGCTTTGACTGGCCACTGCTGTGGCCCTTCCTGGCGGGCGGCCTGGCCGGCATTCCGCTGGGCGTGCTGGTGCTGCCGCACCTGGACATGGACTGGTTCAAGGCGGTGCTGGGCGCCTTGCTGGCCTTGTGGTGCCCGGTCATGCTGATGTCGCAGCGGCTGCCGCGCATCGGCGGCAACCGCCTGGGCGATGGCGCCGTGGGCATGGTCGGCGGCGTGCTGGGCGGCATCGGCGGTTTCGCGGGCAGCGTGCCCACGCTGTGGTGCACGCTGCGCGGCTTCAACAAGGACACCCAGCGCGCCGTGATCCAGAACTTCAACCTGGCGATGCTGTCGGTGACGATGGCCACCTACCTGGCCACCGGCATCGTCACCCGCGACATGGCGCCCATGTTCGCGGTGGTGGCGCCGGCCATGCTGATCCCCACGCTGCTGGGCACCCGCCTGTACATCGGCATTTCCGAAGTGACGTTCCGGCGCACGGTACTGGGCCTGCTGACGTGTTCGGGGCTGACGTTGCTGGCGTCTTCGGTGCCGCAGTTGCTGGCGCGGTAGGCGCTACGCCAGCGACACCCCGTCCCGCACACTCGCCGCCAGCATCTGCGCCGTCGCTGCCGACAGCGTCCACCCCAAATGCCCGTGCCCGGTGTTGTAGAACACGCCGGGCCGCTTGCCCGGGCCAACGCGCGGCATCATGTTGGGGGTCATGGGGCGCAGGCCGCACCAGGGCACCACGCGTGACGTGCGTACGCCGGGGAAGTGCTTGCGGGTCCAGTCCACCAGCGGCTGGATGCGCTCGGCGCGGATGTCCATGTTGAAGCCGTTGAATTCCGCCGTGCCGGCCACGCGGAAGCGGTCGCCCAGGCGGCTGGTGACGATCTTGGCGGCTTCATCGAGCAGGCTGACGGTGGGGGCGGCAGCGCGGCTGTCGGGCTCGTCCAGGTGCACGCTGATGGAATAGCCCTTGACCGGGTAGATGTTCAGCGAGTCGCCCAGCTGGCGCGCGAACTGGCGGCTGGCGGCGCCGGCGCAGATGACGATGGCGCTGGCCTCGTGCTGTTCGTGTTGCGTGCCGCCTTCGCGGGCAATGTCCAAGACGTAGGGCAGGCCGTCGCGGCTGATGGCGCGGATGTCGGCGTCCTGCTCGAAGCGCACGCCGCGGCGCGCGCAGGCACGGGCCAGGCCGCTGGTGAATTTGTGGATGTCGCCGGTGGCATCGGACGGCGTGTAGAAGCCGCCGTGGCAGGCCGTTTGCAGCGCGGGCTCGATGGCGCGTGCTTCGTCGGGCGTGACCGCGTGGCGTTCCAGTCCGCCTTCGCGCAGCAGCGCGTTGGCGCGGCGTGCGGTCTCGAAGCTGGCGGCGTCGTGGTAGATGTGCAGGATGCCGCGCCGTTCCAGGTCGAAGTCGATGCCTTCTTCCTCGGCCATGGCGTACAGGTGCTGGCGCGCCTCGATGGCCAGCCGGGTGGTGGCGATGGTGTTCTGGCGGTAATTGCGGATCTGTCCCATGAACTGGGCCAGCCACGAATACTTGTGCCAGCTGAAGCGCGGGTTGAGCAGCAGCGGCGCATTGCGCCGCCCCAGCCAGCGCAGGCCCTTCATGACGGTGGCGGCGCTGTTCCAGACTTCGGCGTTGCTGGCGGACAGCTGGCCGCCGTTGGCATAGGACGTTTCCATGGCGGGATAGCGCTGGCGGTCGTAGACCGTGACGTCGTAACCCAGTTTGCTCAAGGCGTACGCAGACGTGACGCCGGTGATACCGGCGCCGATGATGGCGATGCGGGGCATGGTGGCTCCAGATAGCGTGGCTGCGGCCAACCGGCAGCAGCACCCCATCTGTCTTGGTACCTGAGAGCTTCACCCGGGCGGCGAGCGCCGCGGGATCCCCTTCGGTGGGCGCGCCTGGCGCCTCTCTCCAGATTGTCTACACCGCGCAGTCCTGTTGCCTGAGAGTTTCCGGGGCGGTTGCTCCGTCGGCGCCCGCCACGGGGGCGAGTCTCTTCTGCGGGGTTTTGAATCGACCGGAGCAGGATAGCCAAAATTTCGGTCGGACGAGACTTAGGGTTAGTACCAGGATGCGTCAAATTCGTCCTACACTGGGCGGCCATTTGGCCGGCGCCAGCCGGTATGACACGACAGGAAGAATGGCATGCGCCTGAGAGAAAAACTCCGTGCTTCGATGGGGCTGCTGGCCTTGGCCGCAGGCGCCGGACCCGCCCTGGCGGCGGGGCAGCCCGCGGCAGCGGTGTCCGCGGCCGTGTCGGCGCGGGCCGCTGACGAGGCGATCAACGCTGCCGTGGCCGAGGTCATGCGCCAGTACGACATCCCCGGCATGGCGATCGCCGTCACCCGCAACGGCGAGCAGCGCTTTTTCAACTACGGCGATGCCTCGCGCGCACCGCGCAAGCCGGTATCGCCCGACACGCTGTTGGAGCTGGGCTCGATCAGCAAGACCTTCACCGTGACGCTGGCGGGCTATGCAGAGGCCTCGGGCAAACTGTCGTTGGGCGACAGCCCCGCCCGGTACGTGCCCGAACTGCAAGGCACCGACTTTGCCAAGACCACGCTGATCAACCTGGCCACGCACACGGCCGGGGGCTTTCCCTTGCAGGTGCCGGACGCCGTGCAGGACATGGCCCAGTTGATGGCCTACCTGAAGGCCTGGACGCCGCAGTACGCGCCCGGCACGCACCGCACCTACGCCAATCCCAGCATCGGCATGCTGGGCGTGGTGGCGGCGCGCAGCCTGGGCCAGCCCTACGTGGCGGCGCTGGAGCAGGGCCTGTTTCCCAAGCTGGGGCTGCGCAGCACCTATGTGAACGTACCGCCTGAAAAAATGCCGGACTACGCCTGGGGCTACAACAAGCAGAACGCGGCGGTGCGGTTGAATCCGGGCGTGCTGGCGGACGAGGCCTATGGCGTGAAATCGACCGCCCGCGACATGATCCGCTTCGTCGAGGTGAACCTGGGCGTGGCGCCCGCGGATGCCGCCATCCAGCGCGCCATCGCGGCCACGCATACCGGCTACTACCAGCTGGGCGCGATGACGCAGGACCTGATCTGGGAGCAGTACCGCTACCCGGTATCGGTGGATGACCTGGTGGCCGGCAACTCGGCCAAGGTGGCGTTCGAAACCCTGCCCGTGCAGGCCGTGCAGCCGCCGAGCGCGCCGCAGGAGGCGGTGTGGATCAACAAGACCGGCGCCACCAACGGCTTTGGCGCCTACGTGGCCTTCGTGCCGTCGCGCAAGCTGGGCATCGTGATCCTGGCCAACCGCAACTATCCCAACGAGGCCCGCGTGCGGTTGGCGTTGCGGATTCTGACCTATACAGATAGCCCGAACGCGCCTGTACAGTGAGCCTGATTCAGCGCGATTGTGTATTTGCAGCGCCTGGTACACCAGCCATTATTTTTCGATGGCCGATCCTCCGCCCGCCCGCGCGGCGTGGCGACGTCCCCTTCGCGTATCAGGAGCTTGCATGACCCTTGCCTCTACTGCCTTCGATTCCCTGGCTGATCTGCGCGTGGACGGTGCGCGCTTGTGGCAGTCGTTGATGGATCTGGCCCGTATCGGCGCGACCGACAAGGGCGGGGTCTGCCGGCTGGCCCTGACCGACCTGGACCGCCAGGGCCGCGACCTGTTTTCGGACTGGGCGCGCCAGGCGGGGTGCGAGCTGCGCGTGGACGCCATCGGCAACATCTTCGCGCGCCGTCCGGGCCGCAACAATGCCTTGCCCGCCGTCATGACGGGCAGCCATATCGATACCCAGCCCACCGGCGGCAAGTTCGACGGCAACTACGGCGTGCTGGCGGGCCTGGAAGTGCTGCGCACGCTGAACGACGCCGGTGTCCAGACCGAGGCGCCGCTGGAACTGGTGGTGTGGACGAACGAAGAGGGATCGCGCTTCGTGCCGGTCATGATGGGCTCGGGCGTGTACGCCGGCGCCTTTACGCTGGACCATGCGCTGGGGCAGCGTGACCGCGACGGCGTCAGCGTGCGTGACGCCTTGACCGCGATCGGCTATGCCGGCGCAGCGGCCGTTCCCCCGGCGGTGCGCGATGGCGTGGGCGCCTATTTCGAGGCGCATATCGAACAGGGGCCGGTGCTGGAGGCCGCAGACACCGTGATCGGCGTGGTCACGGCGGCGCTGGGCCAGCGCTGGTACGACGTGGTGCTGACCGGCGTGGAAGCGCATGCCGGTCCGACGCCCATGCCGTTGCGGCGCGATGCGCTGCTGGCGGCATCGGACCTGGTGCGCGCGGTCAACGACATTGCGCTGGCGCACGCCCCGAACGCGCGTGGCACCGTAGGCTGGATGGACGTGTTCCCGAATTCCCGCAATGTCATTCCGGGCCGCGTGAGTCTCTCGGTGGACCTGCGCGCCGCCGATGACGCGACGCTGTCGGCGATGGACGTTGCCTTGCGCGCCGCGGTGGACGCCGCGGCCCGGCGCGGCGGCGTGTCGGCGCACGTGGAGCAGGTGGTGTACTTCGCGCCGCAGCCGTTTGCGCAGCCGCTGGTCCAGGCGGTGCGGGATGGCGCAAGGGACTTGTCCTTGTCGGCCATGGAGGTGGTCAGCGGCGCGGGACACGACGCCGTATACATGGCGCGGGTGGCCCCGGCGGCGATGATCTTCGTGCCCTGCAAGGACGGCATCAGCCATAACGAGATCGAAGACGCGCGCCCCGATCACCTGGAAGCAGGATGCAACGTCCTGCTGCGCGCCATGCTGGCGCAGGCGGGCGTGGCGGCGTAACGCCCGGCGCACCAAGAGCGGGCGCGCTGCGCCGCCTTGGTGCCTGCCCCGGCGCGGCTCACCCGTGGCCGCTGGCTCGTCTTCGTGCGGGCGGATGGCTGGCGTCTCGATATTGCCCGCGGGGGGCGGATTTTCCGCGCGGACTCCGTATTTACCCCTGTACTTCGTCAAATCTGCGATCAATGGCATGGAAGTTGCTTGTACAAAAATTGTGTACCAGCACTGTGCACCTGCCTGACAGGCCTGCGCGGGGCGGGCCCGGTGCTGGTTCCTCATGACGGCTTCATGCCCCTCAAGACTTCGGAGAATCACAATGCAGACGCGAAGTATCCGCAGCAACGTCCTGATCGCCGCCCTGGCCCTGGCGGGTGTCGTCGGGATCGCACCCCGCGCAGCCCACGCCGAAAAAGTCCTGCGCATCGGCATGACCGCAGGCGACATTCCCCGCACCCTGGGCCAGCCCGACCAGGGTTTCGAGGGCAACCGCTTTACCGGCATTCCGATGTACGACGGATTGACGCAATGGGACCTGTCCAGGAAGGACGGCCCCAGCGTGCTGATCGCCGACCTGGCCGTGTCCTGGGACGTGGATGCCGCGGACAAGACCAAGTGGGTCTTCAAGCTGCGTCCGGGCGTGACGTTCCACGATGGGTCAGCCTTCAATGCCGACGCCGTGGTGTGGAACGTGGGCAAGGTACTGGACAAGCAGGCGCCGCAGTTCGATCCCAGCCAGGTCGGCGTCACGGCGTCGCGCATGCCTACGCTGGTGTCGGCGCGCAAGATCGACGACCTGACGGTGGAGCTGACCACGTCCGAGCCCGATTCCTTCCTGCCCATCAACCTGGCCAATCTGTTCATGGCGTCGCCGGCCCAATGGAACAAGAAGCTGGCCGAGGTGCCGGCGTCGGTGACTGACCCGGCCGAGCGGTCGCAAAAGGCGTGGGCGGCGTTTGCCGCGGACGCTTCGGGAACGGGGCCATTCAAGATGTCGAAGTTCGTGCCGCGTGAGCGCCTGGAAGTGGTCAAGAACGATCTGTACTGGGACGAGAAGCGGCGGCCCAAGATCGACCGCGTGGTGATGTTGCCGTTGCCCGAGGCCAATTCGCGCACGGCCGCACTGATGTCGGGGCAGGTGGACTGGATCGAGGCGCCGGCTTCCGACGCCTTCGAGGCAATCAAGAGCCGCGGGTTCATCATCTACTCCAATGAACAGCCGCATGTATGGCCATGGCAGCTGTCGTTCAAGGAGGGCTCGCCGTGGCTGGACCCGCGCGTGCGCCAGGCCGCCAACCTGTGCGTGAACCGGGGCGAGCTCAAGCAATTGCTGGGCGGCATGATGGCAGAGCCCAAGGGCACGGTGCCCCCGGGCCATCCCTGGTGGGGAAATCCCAAGTTCGACATCAAGTATGACCCGGACGCGGCCCGCAAGTTGATGGCCGACGCCGGCTATTCCAAGGCCAGGCCCGTCAAGGTGAAGGTGCAGACATCGGCCTCGGGCTCCGGCCAGATGCAGCCGTTGCCCATGAACGAGTTCGTGCAGCAGAACCTGAAGGACTGCTATTTCGACGTGAGCTTCGACGTGGTGGAGTGGAACACCTTGTTCACCAACTGGCGCAAGGGCGCGAAGGATCCATCCGCCAACGGCAGCGATGCGATCAACGTCAGCTTCGCGGCCATGGACCCGTTCTTCGCCATCGTGCGGTTTGTCAGCACCAAGACCTTTCCGCCCACCTCCAACAATTGGGGCTACTTCGGCAACGCCGAGATCGACGGGCTGATCAAGGACGCGCGCACGACCTTCGTGCCGGCCGAACGCGATGCGGCGTTGGCCAGGCTGCACGCGCGGGTGGTCGAAGAAGCGCCATTCGTGTGGATCGCTCACGATGTGGGCCCGCGCGCGATTTCGCCGAAGGTCAAGGGCGTCGTCCAGCCCAAGAGCTGGTTCATCGATATCGCCACGATGTCCATGGACTGACCTGGAACGCGCCGGATGCCGCTCCGCGAGGAGGGCATTCGGCGCACTGAGCGGGTGCCGCCTATGCTGTTCTACCTACTTCGGCGCGTGCTGTATGCCCTGCCCATCATGGCGGGGGTCGCGCTGCTCTGTTTCCTGTTGATTCACCTGGCGCCAGGCGATCCGCTGGTGTCCATCCTGCCGCCCGACGCGTCGGCCGACCTGCAGCGGCAGTTGATGCAGCTGTACGGCTTCGACCGACCCTTGCCCGAGCAGTTCGCGGGCTGGCTGTGGCGCGCGCTGCACGGAGACCTGGGCACCTCGATCGCCTCCGGCCGACCCGTGGCGGCCGAAGTGTTCAACGCCGTGGGCAATACGCTGCGCCTGGCCTGCGTGGCGACGATGCTGGGCTTCGTCGTGGGCGCATTCCTGGGGTTTGTCGGCGGCTATCACCGCAATTCCTTGCTGGATCGCATTGCCTCGTTCGTCTCGGTGATAGGCGTCAGCGTGCCGCACTACTGGCTGGGCATGGTGCTGGTCATCGTGTTCTCGGCGCAACTGGCATGGTTGCCGCCGACCGGTGCGGGGCCCGGCGGCTCGGGCGAGTGGACGGCCGATTGGGCCCATCTGCGTCACATGATCCTGCCTGCGGTGACCATGTCCGTCATTCCGATGGGCATCATCGCGCGCACCGTGCGCGCCCTGGTCGCCGAAACCCTGGCGCAGGAATTCGTGGTGGGCCTGCGTGCGCGCGGCCTGACGGAGCTGGGGGTGTTCCTGCATGTGGTCAAGAATTGCGCGCCGACGGCGCTTGCCGTGATGGGCCTGCAGCTTGGGTATCTGCTGGGCGGATCCATCCTGATCGAGACGGTGTTTTCGTGGCCGGGCACGGGCTTTCTGCTCAATGCCGCCATATTCCAACGGGACCTTCCCTTGTTGCAGGGCACGATCCTGGTGCTGGCGCTGTTCTTCGTGGTCCTGAACCTGGCGGTCGACATTCTGCAAGGCCTGTTCGATCCGCGCATCGAAAGGAGCTGAGAAACATGGCCATTTCCCTTGCAAGCGGTTCCCCCGGGACAGTCGCCGTGGCGCGTTCGCCCGGCTATTGGGCCAACGCCCTGCGCCGTCTGCGGCGCGATCCGGTGGCGATGGGCGCCGGCATCCTCATCCTGGCGCTGGTCGTCATGGCACTGCTGGCGCCGTGGATCACGCCCGCGGACCCGTTCCAGGCGTCGATGCTCAAGCGTCTGCGACCCATCGGCACCGAAGGCTATCCGCTGGGCGCCGACGAATTGGGGCGGGACATGCTGTCGCGCCTGATGCTGGGTGCGCGTCTGTCGCTGTTCATGGGGGTGGTGCCGGTCATCGTCGCGTTTGCCATCGGCAGCGGCATCGGCATTCTGGCCGGCTACGCCGGAGGCTGGGTCAACACCGTCATCATGCGCGTGGTGGACGTGTTCTACGCGTTTCCTTCCGTGCTGCTGGCGATTGCATTGTCCGGCACGTTGGGCGCCGGCATTTTCAACGCGATCCTGTCGCTGACGATCGTGTTCGTGCCGCAGATCGTGCGCGTGGCGGAAAGCGTCACGACACAGGTTCGGCGCAGCGACTATGTCGATGCGGCGCGGGCGTCCGGCGCGTCCGGCTTCACCATCGTGCGCGTCCACGTGCTGTCCAATGTGCTGGGACCCATTTTCGTCTATTCGACCAGCCTGATATCGGTGTCGATGATCCTCGCCTCCGGCCTGTCGTTCCTGGGCCTGGGCGTGCGGCCGCCGGAGCCGGAGTGGGGCCTGATGCTCAATACCTTGCGTACCGCCATCTATACCCAGCCGTGGGTCGCGGCGCTGCCCGGCGTGATGATCTTCATCACGTCCATGTCCTTCAATCTGTTCTCCGACGGATTGCGCTCAGCCATGGAGGTCAAGGAATGAATGCGCTTGCCGGTGTATTGCCCGTGGTGCACGAGGACGTGGGCGGCCCCGCGCAACCGCTGCTGAGCGTGCGCGGCTTGACGAAGCACTTCCCGCTCAAGCGCGATCCGTTGTCGCGGCGCAAGGGCGGCAGCGCCGTGCGCGCGGTCGACGGCGTGGACTTCGACGTGAAGAAAGGCGAAACCCTGGGCGTGGTGGGCGAGTCCGGTTGCGGCAAATCCACGACGGCGCGCCTGGTGATGCAGTTGACCCGGCAAGACCGTGGCGAACTCGTGTTCGACGGCGTGACAGTGGGGTCGCGCGGACTCGCGCTGCGCGAGTTCCGGCGGCAGACCCAGATGGTGTTCCAGGACAGCTATTCCTCGCTCAATCCGCGCATGACCATCGAGGACTCCATTGCTTTCGGTCCGCAAGTGCACGGCATGCCCCGGCGCGACGCGATCGGGGTGGCGCGCGGGCTGCTGGGCAGGGTGGGGCTGGACGCGCAGCGCTTTGCCGGACGTTATCCGCATGAATTGTCAGGGGGCCAGCGCCAGCGCGTGAACATCGCGCGCGCCCTGGCGCTGCATCCGCGCCTGGTGATCCTGGACGAAGCCGTTTCGGCCCTGGACAAATCCGTGGAAGCGCAGGTGCTGAATCTGCTGCTGGACCTGAAAACGGACTTCGGCCTGACCTACATGTTCATCAGCCACGATCTGAATGTCGTGCGGTACATCTCGGATCGGGTCATGGTGATGTACCTGGGGGAAGTCGTGGAGCTGGGGCCGGTGGATCAGGTATTCGACACGCCGCGCCACCCCTATACGCAGGCGCTGCTGCGTTCCATGCCGTCCATGGAACCCGGCCAGCGGACCGAGACGGCGCCCTTGTCGGGGGATCCGCCCAACCCCATCGACCCGCCGCCAGGCTGCCGATTCCACACGCGTTGCGCGCAGGCGCGCGCGGCCTGTGCCCAGGAAGCGCCGGTGCTGGCCGCGCATGACGGGCAGGCCGTGCGCTGCCTCATGTATCAACCCGAATCCGGCTATCAGGCCTCTGGAGCATTGGCATGACGACAACGCCTCTGGTCAGTATCCGCGACCTGGACGTGGCCTTCAAGGCCGGCGCCAAGACCGTGCATGCCTTGAATGGCGTGAACCTGGACGTGGGGCGCGGCGAAGCCGTGGCGCTCATCGGCGAATCCGGCTCGGGAAAGAGCGTGACCTTGCGCGCGTTGATGCGCCTGCATCCGCCGCGGCGCACGCGCATCACCGGTGAAATGCGGGTGGATGGCAAGGATGTGCTTGCGATGAGCCCGCGCGAATTGGCGGCAATGCGCGGGCCGGTCGTGTCGATGGTGTTTCAGGAGCCCCTGCTGGCGCTCGATCCCGTCTACCCGGTGGGCCGCCAGATCGAAGAAATGGTGCGGCGGCATTCGGGGCAAGGGCGCGCCCATGCCCACGCGCGCGCGCTATCGCTGTTCGAGCGCGTGCGCATTCCCAGCCCCGAACGCCGGCTGCAGGCCTATCCCCACGAAATGTCGGGCGGCATGCGGCAACGCGCCATGATCGCGCTGGCGCTGTCCTGCAACCCCAAGGTGTTGCTGGCGGACGAGCCGACGACCGCGTTGGACGCCACGGTGCAGATTCAGATACTGCTGCTGTTGCGCGAACTGCAACGTGAATTGGGCTTGGCCATCGTGTTCGTGACGCACGATATCGGCGCGGCCGCGGAGATTGCCGACCGCGTGGCGGTCATGTATGGCGGCCGCATCGTGGAGCAGGGCACGATTGCCGACCTGTTGCGCGCGCCGCGTCATCCCTACACCCAGGCGTTGCTCAAGGGCCGTGCGCATGGCGCGATGCAAAAGGGTACGCGCCTGGAAACCATACCCGGATCGCCGCCAGACCTGGCGGCCCTGCCGCCGGGCTGTTCGTTTGCGCCGCGCTGCCGGCTGGCGGCACCGCCCTGCCTGGCCGCCGTGCCCGCCATCACCGCCATCGCGCCAGGACACGAGGTACGTTGCGTGCGGGTGGAGGAGACGTTGGCGGCCTGACGGGGCTCAGGCCTGGCCTGCCGCCTTGGCCCCGTCATGGCGCGGCAGCAGCCCCATGATGCGCAGCCGTTCGCACAGTTCTCCCAGCCGCCGCAGCTTGTAGGCGTCCACGTCCATGCCGGCGTAGTCGTAGAAGCCCTGGCCGTCGCGCAGGCCGTTGCGGCCTGCGGCCATGTTGCGCGCGATGATGTCCGGCGCGGCAAAGCGTGGGTCGATGGCGTCCGCCAGATAGCGGGACGCGTAATGCAGGATGTCGCCGCCGCCCCAGTCGATGAATTCCAGCAGGCCCAGCACCGAGAAACGCAGGCCGAAGCCCAGCCGCACGGCCGTGTCGATGTCTGCGGCGCTGGCCACGCCTTCCTCGACCATGCGGGCCGCCTCGTTCATGGCCAGGGCCTGGATGCGCGGCACGATGTAGCCGGCCGCCGGCGCGCACTGCACCGGTGTCTTGCCCGCCAGCCGCAGCACGGCCAGCAGCGCTTGCAACGCCGCTTCCGACGTCTGCGGGCCGCGGCTCACTTCCACCAGCGGAATGAGATACGCCGGGTTGAGCCAGTGCGCGTTCAGGAAGCGGGCGGGGCCGTGCACCTGTTCGGCCAGCTCGGTGACCAGGAAGGTGGACGTGGTGGACGCAATGACGCTGTCCGGCGCGCAGGCGCGGCCCAGCCAGGCGAAGGTGTCGCGCTTGACGTCCAGGCGCTCGGGCACGGCTTCGAACACGACCCGGGCGCGGGCCAGGTCCGCGCGGGCGTCCTCGCGCGTGGTCAGGCGCACGCGGCCCAGCGCGACGTCGGCCTGGGCCGCATCCAGCAGGCCCAATCGCGTCAGCGTGGCCAGTTCGCGCCGCAGCTCGCCCAGCACGCGGGCGACGTACTCGGCCTGTTCGCCGTGTTCGCGCGGCTTGATGTCGATGAGGGTGACGGGCAATCCGGCATGGATGTACGACAGCGTGATGCCGATGCCCATGCGGCCGGGGCCGACCACGCACAAGGTTTGGTCCATGGTCAGACCCCTTGCGCCAGCAGTTCGGCCATGGCGCTGCGCGACAGGCCGTGCAGGCCCAGGGCTTCCAGCGTGCGGCCTTCGGCGTACAGGTCGCGGCCGGTCACGGCCGAGGCCACGCTGAGCAGGCCCTGCGCCACCGGCGTGGGCACGCCGGCCCAGCGGCCCGTCGACACCAGGAAGGACAGGCCCAGCTGCGTGTCTTCCAGCATGTAGCGGTGGCCGGCCAGGTCGATGTTCTCGCGCCAGTCGCCGCTGTCGGTCAGCTTGCCATGGGCGCCGCGGCCGTACATCCATTCATCGCCCTCGGCGGCGTAGTGGTCGGCCAGCGGAAAGTGCGGCGCGGCATAGCCCAGCGCCGTCCGGACGGCGATGCGTTCGGCGTCCAGCGCGTCGGTCACGCGGCGGATGGACGGCTGCGTGCCTTCATTGTGGATGTCCCACGTGTCGAAGTGTTCCAGCGGACCGGCGTTCATCAGGATCAGCGGCGGATGGATCACCGGCCCGGCGTTCATCAACGCGCCGGACAGGGCGTCTTCGATCGGTTCGATGCTGGGGTAGGCCTGCGCCAGCACTTCCAGGGCCGGGCCGGACAGGCGGCCGGGAAAGACGCCGGTGGGCAGGCGCGTGGCGTAGGCACTGATGACGACGCGGTCGCCATGTTTGCGCGCCAGGTAGGGCAGGGTGCCGGTTTCGGCGAAGGCCACCTCGGCCGGGTTGCCGGCGTCTTTCAGGGCGCGGGCAAACAGCAGGCTGCCGAAGGTGCCGGGCGGCAGGAACACGACCTGGCCGTCTTGCAGATGGGGGGCCAGGTGTGGCGCCAGCGCGGCGTGGGACGTGGCCGGCAGCGGAATCACCAACAGTTGCGCGCCGTCGGTGGCGGCGACCAGATCGGAAGCCAGCTCCAGTTGGCCGGGGCCGTCGCCCAGCGGGATGCGGCGTGTGCCGCGGTAGTCGGTCACCGTCAGGGCGCCCGCCTGGCGCAGGCGGTCGAACGCGGCGCCGTCCCGGCGCCACAGCCGCACGCGATGCCCTTTTTCCACCAGGTCGGCTGCCGCCGCGTAGCAGCCGTGGCCGCCGCCAATTACGCCGATGCGCATGATCAAGCTCCTTCGATAGAGGCTTTGATCCTAGCGGCGGGGCCAGGCGCGGGCTGCGCCGAATGCGCAGGCGGGATTCCGAATCGGCAAGCAAATGCGGGCGGGGCGCAAGCGTGGCATGAAGGCGGCCGCGAGGGGGCCTTCACGCGTTGATCCCGGCGCAATCGCCGTGGCTCAGGGCGTACAGGCGCGCCGCTGCCTGAGCGTGTCGGACGGCAGGCAGCCATACCGCTTGCGGTAATGCGTGGCGAAGTGGCCGAAGCTGGTGACGCCGCAGCGCAAGAGGATGTCGGTGACGCTGTCGCCGTCCCGCGCTTGCTCCAGCGCGGCGTGCGCCAGCGCCAGCCGGCGGTTGCGCAGGTAGTCGCTGGGGCTTTGCTTGAGGAATTGGGTGAAGCCGTTCTGCAACGTGCGGATGGACACGCCGCAATGCGCCGCCAGGTCGGTCAGGGCGATGGGCGCGTCGATGTGTTCTTCGATGTAGTCGCGGGCGCGGCGCACGTGCTGCGGCAGCGGCTGGCGGCGGTCGGCGCGCAGCGCGTCGGAATAGTTGTGCGGCAGCTGGGTCAGCAGCAACGACACCAGGTAGTCGGAAAAGCCCGCCGCCAGCGTCTGCGTCACGCCTTCGATCGCGGGGTGGCGGTACAGGCGGCACAGGTAGTCCAGCGTTTCCTGGACGGCCGCCAGACCGGCCGAGCCCGGGGCGGCTTCCAGGTCGAACACCAGGGGCTGCTTGACCGGGCGGTCCAGCAGCTGCTGCAGGTGGCGTTCCAGGGCCTGGCGTTCGATGCGCAGGATCAGGCTGCGGCAGTCCTGGCCGATGCGGATGATGCTGCGTTCGGACGGCGACGAGATGGTCAGGCTGCCTTCGCGCAAGGGGGCGCTGCGCTTGCCCAGCGTGACCAGCCCGGCGCCTTGCAGCGTGACGCGCACCAGGTAGTAGCGGGCGATGTCGCCGGCATCGATTTCCACGTCGGCGCCGTAGTGCAGGTCGAACAGTGCGGCGCTGCCGAAGAACACGCCGTACAGGCGCGAGCGCATCGGCTCGCCCGGCGCCACGCACATGCGGTGCGACCACAGGTGCTGGCTGACCTGGTCCGTGATTTCAGAGACATTGCCCGAATTGAGCAGGCAGTGGCGTTGCAACGGATAGGTGTCTTGGAACATGCTTTCCTGCGCCCCGGGAATAGCCGTTGCGCGCCCGGTATAGAGCCGGCTGGCGCAAAGGCCTACAAAAGATGCAGCCATTGGGGCCTGCCACGCAGGCCCTGATTGGCGAACCAGACAAGGGGACGCAGCCGCCACGCTGGCGGGGCCGGCGCGATCCCGTTGCGATACAAGGGAAAAACATGATGGGCGACCCCCGAAACGACGCGGCCAGGACCAGCTATGCCTACGAGTGGTATGTCGTCCTGATCTGCATGCTAGCGTACATATTTTCGTTCGTCGACAGGCAGATCCTGGCCCTGATGATCGAGCCCATCAAGCACGATCTGCAGCTATCGGACACGCAGTTCAGCCTGCTGCACGGGCTGGCGTTTTCGCTGTTCTATGCCTTCATGGGCATCCCCATCGCGCTGCTGGCCGACCGCTATTCGCGGCCCCGCATCATCGCCATCGGGGTGGCATTCTGGAGCCTGGCCACGGCCGCCTGCGGCCTGTCGCGCAGTTTCGCGCAGATGTTCCTGGCGCGCATCGGGGTGGGCGTGGGCGAGGCCGCGCTGTCGCCCGCCACCTATTCGATGCTGAGCGACATGTTCCCGCGACACAAGCTGGGCCGCGCGGTGGGCATCTATTCCATCGGCTCGTTCATCGGCGGCGGCATGGCTTTCCTGATTGGCGGCTACGTCATCAACCTGCTCAAGAGCGTGGACAGCGTGGCCGTGCCGCTGCTGGGCGCGCTGCGACCCTGGCAGGTGACATTCTTCATCGTCGGCTTGCCCGGGTTGCTGGTGGCGCTGCTGATTCTGCTGACCGTGCGCGATCCGCAGCGCCGCGGGGTGCGTCGCGATGCCGCCGGCCTGGCGCAAAAGCCGTCGGTGGGCGAGACCTTGCGTTTCCTGGGGCGCCATCGCGGCACGTTCTTCTGCCACTACCTGGGGTTTTCGTTCTACGCCATGATCCTGTTCTGCCTGCTGGGCTGGACGCCGGCCTTCTACATGCGCAAGTTCGGCCTGTCGCCGGTGGACGTGGGCTACATGCTGGGCGTGGTGGTGCTGGTGGCCAATACGGCCGGCGTGTTCTGCGGCGGCTGGTTGATGGACTGGCTGGCCAGGCGCGGCTACAGCGATGCGCCGCTGCGCGCCGGGGTCATCGGCGCCGTCGGCATGGCCGTGCCGGCCGTGGCGTTTACCCAGGTCGACGGCCTGTGGCTGTCGGTGGGGCTGCTGCTGCCGGCGATGTTCTTCGCCTCGTTTCCCATGCCCACGTCCACCGCCGCGATGCAGATCCTGCCGCCCAACCAGTTGCGGGCGCAGATATCGGCCCTGTTCCTGTTGATATCGAACCTGATCGGCCTGGGGGCGGGCACGACTGCGGTGGCGTTGCTGACGGATCGCCTGTTCAAGCTGCCGGCGGCGGTAGGGCATTCGATGTCGCTGTTGATCGGCGTGGCCACGCTGCTGTGCATCGGCCTGTTGGCCGTGGGTTGCGGCAACTATCGGCGCAGTCTGGTGCGGGAAGAGGCCCTGGCGGACCCGGGCGGCGCCCCGGGCGGCGCGACGCCCTTGCCGGCGCGGGCTACGCCTTGACACGCAAGCGTTACGGCATGTGCCCGCAGGCAACAGGCATTCCGGCCCCATATGCGCTATAAAGCTGTTTCAACCCATCACTGCGCAGGCTCGCGCGGGCGCTGGACGTCCTGCCCTTGGCAGATAATCCTCTCGTCGCCCCCCAGCCGGATTTTTTCATGCCCCGCGTCACCCCTCGTCTTGCCCTTCCGTTGTGCGCTGCCCTGGCAGCCGTCCTCACGGGATGCGCCGCTCCCAAAGCCGCTTTCGAAAAAGAAGACTTCGCCCAGAACGACACCTATTCCCGGACGTTCCCGGCGGGCAGCACCACGGCGTGCGACGCCGGACGGCGGGCCTTGCTCAGCCAGGGCTACAACATCGACAAGTTCGAAGGGTCGCGCGTCACCGGGCACAAGAACTTCCAGGGCGACGACGGCCAGCATACGCAGATCAGCTTCAACATCGATTGCGCATCCGATGGCGCCGCCAACGAGCGCGCCACCGTGTTCGCCAACGCCGTGCAGGACCGCTATTCCATCAAACGCACCTCCAGCTCGGCCAGCGTGGGCGTGAGCGTGCTGGGGCAGGTGTCGATGCCGTTCGGCGCCAGCGACGATTCGCTGGTCAAGACGGCCAGCCAGACCGTGTCGCGGCCGGCGTTCTATGAAGGTTTCTTCCAGCTGCTGCAGCGCTTCCTGCCGGACGCGCAGGCCGCCGCCGCGCCCCATGTGCCGCCGCCTGGCCGCGGCAAGGCCGCCGCGCCCAAGCCGCCCGCGGATCCCGTGACCACGCCGGACGCGCCGGCCGATACGCTGAATCCCTCCACGGCCAGCGGTGCGTCGGCGGCCGGCGACAAGCCGGCGCCCGAGCCGGCCCGGGGGCAGCCTGCCGCGGCGCCAGCCAACGCTACCGGGGCGTCCACCGCGCCGGCCAGCCCGGCGCCGAAGACGGATTCGGCGGCCCCGACGTCCGCGCCGGCGCCCGCTGCGGCTGCCGCCACCCCCGCTGCGCCCACGGGCGTCATGCCCGCCGCGCCCGCTGCCGCGACCCCCGCCACGCCGCCGGCGACCGACGCCGCCAAGTAATTTCCCGGGCCGGCGGCCCGGACCGCCGCGACGGCGTCATCCGCAGGCCGCCTGGTCGCCACGGCGTCATCCCGTTTGCCCCAGCGCAAACCCGGGCCGCAATACCGCCCCGCATCCGTCCGCCCTCCGGCGATAATGCCGCGCATGACCTATCAACTTCTGAAAATGCTGCATGTCGCCGCCGTGGTCGCATGGCTGGGCGGCTCGTTGTTCGTGTCCCTGTTCCTGTTGTCGTCGCAGCCGCCCGACAGCGACGAGGCGCCCAAGGAACGCAAGATGCTGGGCGCGCTGCGCCGCTGGACGCTGTTCGTGACCACGCCGGCCATGGTGCTGGCCTGGTTGATCGGCCTGCACCTGGCCGTGACCTTCGGCTGGTTCGCCATGGACTGGCTGTGGATCAAGGCCGGCGTGGCGCTGGCACTGTCGGCGCTGCTCGGCATCCAGAGCGCCGCGCTGCGCCGCCTGGCCCTGGGCGGCGCCAAGCGCCCGCCCTTGGTTGACCTGTATGCGCCGTTCACCGTCATTGCGGCTGCGGTGATCGTGACGCTGGTGGTCGTCAAGCCGTTCTGAAGGCCAGGTTGGCGGACCGGGACTCTGCGCCCGTCCGCCCCAAGCGGTTCCGGCCAATCACCGTGCCGTCATATGCGCCCGCCACATAACCAAACACCCCTGTAATAAGGACTCAACCAACTATTCGTTCGTGCGCGCAGGGGCCATCCCTAGAATCGTCTCTCTCATAACCGGCTTGACTTAGAGGCGATTTCCATATGACTCCCCGTACTTTCTCCGCCCGCACGGGCACGCTCATCAAGGGCTTCTTTGGCGCCGTGCTGGCCGCTGCGGCGATGTTCCACGGACCGGCATTCTCGGCCGATCCCAAGCCGTTGAAGGTGGGCGTGCGCGGCGGCGTCGACGAGCAGATCTGGGAAGTCGTGGCGCAGGTCGCCAAGAAGAACGGCCTGGCCGTCGAACCCGTCGTCATCACCGGCACCGCCAGCCCCAACGAGGCGCTGAACAACGGTGACCTGGACGCCAATGCCTTCCAGCACATTCCCTTCCTGAACGACCAGATCAAGCAGCGCGGCTACAAGCTGGTGTCGGTGGCCAACACGCTGATCTCGCCCATCGCGTTCTATTCCAGGAAGTACAAGTCGCTGAAAGACCTGCCCAACGGCGCCAAGGTCGGCATTCCCAACGACCCCAGCAACCAGACCCGCGCGCTGGTGATCCTGCGCGACAACGGCCTGATCACGCTGCGCGACGGCTTCGATCCGGCCACGGGCACCGCCACGCTGGCGGACGTGACGTCCAACCCCAAAAAGCTGGACTTCGTGGAAAGCGCCTCGGTGGTGCTTGCCCGTTCGCTGCCGGATGTTGACACCGCCGCCATCGTCAACAGCTTTGCCTATCAGGCCGGGCTGATCGCCACTCGCGACGGCATCGCGGTCGAGAAGAAAGAAAACAACCCGTACGTGAACATCATCGCCGTGCGCGAAAAGGACAGGAACGCGCCCTGGGTGCCGGAGCTGGTCAAGGCCTACCACTCGGAGGAAGTGCGCCAGTTCATCCTGAGCAAGTACGAAGGCTCGGTGATTCCGGTCTTCTAGGCGCGTCATGATCCAACACGAGTTTTCCCTGCCGCACGAAGCCGCGCAGGCCGAGGCCGGCGCGGCGCAGGATGCGCACATCGTCTTCGAAGGCCTGCAGAAGCACTATCCCGGCCCGCAGGGCCCGGTGGCAGCGCTGTCGGACATTTCGTTTTCTATCTCGCGCGGCGAGGTCTTCGGCATCATCGGGCGCAGCGGCGCGGGCAAGTCGACGCTGCTGCGGTCCATCAACATGCTTGAGCGGCCCAGCGCCGGCCGGGTGCGGGTGGACGGCGTGGACGTCGGCAGCCTGGACGAGGACGCGCTGGTGGGCCTGCGCCGCCGCATCGGCATGATCTTCCAGCACTTCAACCTGCTGTCGGCCAAGACCGTGGCGCAAAACGTGGCTTTGCCGCTGCGCGTGGCGGGCGTGAAGCCGGCCGCGGCGCGGGTGCGGGTCGACGCGCTGCTGGACCTGGTCGGGCTGCGCGACAAGGCGGATACCTATCCGGCCAAGCTGTCGGGCGGCCAGAAGCAGCGCGTGGGCATCGCCCGGGCGCTGGTGCATAACCCCGAAATCCTGCTGTGCGACGAAGCCACGTCCGCGCTGGACCCGGAGACTACCCAGTCCATCCTGGCGCTGCTGCAGGACATCAACCGCAAGCTGGGCCTGACGGTGGTGCTGATCACCCACGACATGGCCGTGATCCGCGAAGTCTGCCACAAGGTGCTGGTGCTGGACGGCGGCCGCAAGGTCGAACACGGCGAGGTCTGGCGCGTGTTCGGCGATCCGCAGGCCGACGCCACGCGCGCCTTGCTGCGGCCCTTGCAGCACGACCTGCCGGCGGACCTGGCGGCGCGGCTGGTGCCCGACCTGCAAGGCCTGGACGGCCGGCCGGGCGTGGCCGTATTGCGCCTGCGCTTCACCGGCCAGGGCCGCCCCGAAGGCGTGTCGCTGCAAGCGCTGGCAGCGCTGGGGCCGGGCGCGACGCTGCTGCATGGCGGGCTGGACCGGCTGCGCGGCCATGCGCAGGGCAGCCTGCTGGTGTCGGTGCCCGCCGCCGTTCTACAGGAAGAGGCCGCGCGCGCCGCGCTGGTGGCCGATCAGATCAAGGTGCTGGGATATGTCGCTGCCAATGCTTGATAAATACCTGCAGGCCTTCCTGCAGACGCTGACGATGGTGGGCATTTCCGCCGCCATCGCCATCATCGCCGGCCTGACGCTGGCCGTGGTGCTGACGGTGACCGCGCCCGGCAACCTGTACCCCAAGCCGCGCCTGAACAAGGCGCTGTCGGTCACGGTGAACACCTTTCGTGCCATTCCCTTCATCATCCTGCTGGTGGCGATGCTGCCGTTCACGCGGATGCTGGTGGGCACCACGCTGGGCACCTGGGCCGCGATCGTGCCGTTATCGGCCAACCTGGTGCCGTTCTTTGCGCGCATCGCCCAGGTCAGCCTGAACGACGTCGACCACGGACTGGTGGAAGCCGCCCGCGCCATGGGCTGCCGTCGCTGGCACATCGTGCGCCACGTGCTGCTGCCCGAGGCGCTGCCCGGCATCATCGGCGGCATGACCGTCAGCGTCATTGCCATGATCAACGCATCGGCCATGGCCGGCGCGGTGGGCGCGGGCGGCCTGGGCGACCTGGCCATCCGCTACGGCTACGAACGCTATGAAACCCGCGTGATGTTCGAAGTGATCGTGATCCTGATCGCGCTGGTGTCGATCGTGCAATTCACCGGCGAATGGCTGTCGCGCCGCGCCGACCACAAGCGTTGAGGGCGCGCCGCGCCGTCCGCATCCCCTGACTTTTCCTGGAGTCCCCTCATGTCCGATTCGCCCCAACACGGTTTTGCTACCCGCGCCATCCACCTGGGCTACGAGCCGCTGGATGAGCAGGGCGCGCTGTCGCCGCCGCTGTACCTGACGTCCACCTACACCCAGGACAGCATCGAGGCCTTTGACCAGATCCGCCTGGGCGATAAAGCCGGCTACGTCTATGGCCGCACCCGCAACCCGACGCAGGCGCTGCTGGAAGAGCGGCTGGCGTCGCTGGAAGGCGCCGAGGCCGGCGTGGTGACGGCGTCCGGCATGGCGGCCATTTCGGCCACGCTGCTGTCGCTGCTGCAAAGCGGCGACGAGATCGTGGTGGACCAGATCGTCTATGGCACCGCCTTCACGCTGTTCGCGCAGGGCCTGCCGCGCCTGGGCATCCGCGCCGTGTTCGCGGACTTCACCCGCCCGGAAACGGTCGCCGCCGCCATCGGCCCCAAGACCCGCGCGGTCTACTTTGAAACGCCGGCCAACCCCAACCTGCGGCTGGTGGACATTGCCGCCGTGTCGGCGATTGCACGCGGCAAGGGGCTTCTGACCATCGTCGACAACACCTTCGCCACGCCGGTGCTGCAGCGCCCGCTGGAGCACGGCGCCGACATCGTGCTGCATTCGGCCACCAAGTACCTGGGCGGCCATGGCGACCTGCTGGCCGGCGCCGTGGTGGGGCGCAAGGAACATATCGACGCGATCCGGCTGCAAGGCTTGCGCTACTTCACCGGCGCGACGCTGTCGCCGTTCACGGCATTCCTGGTGCTGCGCGGCATCAAGACGCTGGAACTGCGGGTCGAACGCCACAGCGAATCGGCCTTGAAGGTGGCCAAGTTCCTGCGTGAACACGCGGC
Organism: Achromobacter sp. 1014246743; assembly: GCF_059760725.1. NCBI lineage: Bacteria > Pseudomonadati > Pseudomonadota > Betaproteobacteria > Burkholderiales > Alcaligenaceae > Achromobacter > Achromobacter sp. 1014246743. The sequence continues at coordinate 26,712 of NZ_JCBANA010000033.1, read as the reverse complement.
CGTGGCCGACGTGTTCTATCCCGGCCTGGCCGGCACCGCGGGGGCCGACATCGCCCAACGCCAGCAAGCGGCGGGCGGCGGCCTGGTGGCGTTTGAACTCAAGGGCGGGCTGGCCGCCGGCCGGCGTCTGCTCAACAGCCTGAAACTGGCGCGCATCGCCGTGAGCCTGGGCGATCCCGAAACGCTGATCCAGCATCCGGCGTCGATGACGCACGCCAGCTACACGGCCGAAGACCGCGAGAAATACGGCTTGTCGGAAGGGCTGTTGCGGCTGTCGGTGGGCTTGGAAACCGCTGCGGATATCCTGGCCGACCTGAAGCAGGGGCTGGATCGGGTGTAGGCGCTGCGAAACGGCGCCTGGGTGGCGGATCGGCGATAACGCGGGTCCCGCCATGGCGCCGGATCCGCGTCAGGGCAGCGCCGGCATCAGCGCAGGTCCGACGTCAGGTTGTCGAACTGCTGCAATTCCAGCCGTGTGCGTTCGTCGGTCAGGCGTCGCACCGTCAATTGGTGCGCCTGAAACCGCGTCAAGAGCGCGTCCTGGTCGAACACGATTTCGTCGTGCTGGGCGCGCCAAGACCGGCGGTTGTCGTCGAGCAGGTTGATCATCTTTTCGAACTCGGCCAGCGTCAGGCGTTCGATTTCCCAGTTGCGCGCCAGGGTCGCCCGCTGGGTCGTGCGCGACTTGAGCGCGCCTTCGATCATCTGGTTCTTCTGCTGTTCGGTCAGGTCCAGGCTGCGGATGATGACGGGCACGTCGGTCAGCAGCTTCTGGTTCTGCTGGCTGTATTTCTGCACGATGCGCTGCGATTGTTCAAGGATCAGCCGGCTTTCCACCAGGCCGCGGTCGCGCGCCAGTCGGTTGGCGATGAACAGTTCAGACAGTCGCACCTCTTCCAGTTCCTTCATGTAGGCGCGGTACTGCGCCAGGCGCTGGCCCAGCATGATCTTCACGCCGCGCTCGATCTGGCCATAGGTGCCGCGAGCCTTGGGCGTGGGGTCGATGTCCGGCACGTCGCCGGTGGGATGGTCGGTTGCGTACAGGGCCGTGCGCATCAGCTCGCCGGCATGGCGGATCTCGGCGTAGGCGGTGTCTTTCTGCATGCGCTGGTAGGCGCCGATGGCGCTCAGCGTGACGCACGTGCCCAGCAGCGCCACCCCCACGCCGAATGCGATGCGGGTGCGGTTGCGCGGCGTGCGCAGCCGCTTGAAGAGCGACAGCACCAGTATCGCCACGGCGGGCGGAATCGCCAGCGCGAGGGCCGCGCCAATGCCGTAGCCGAGGGTCGACGCCGTGCCGGTATCCAGGGTGGGTGAATCTCGCCGCACGCTGATCGCCATCAACCACAGACCGAGATAGATCGCCCAGGTCCAGAACGTGAGCGCGCGGCTGGCGGTGGGCGGGGTACGCAGGGCGGCGGCCAGCGGATCGGCCGCCGCAGGGGGGGCGGGCGAGGGCGGCACGGGGTCGGCCGCCATATCGGAGGGCACGCTTTCCAGACTCGGGATGGGGGCTTTGCGCGTGTCCACGGCGGGCGGAAGGGGCGAGAAATAATTGGCGGTAAATGTTACTGTGCGGCCTTTTCCGGCGCAATCGAATCTCGCTGCCAGGCCACCCATTCGCCCGCGCCGTCGAAGTGGCGCGGCCCGCGTTGCGCGGTGGCCAGACCGGCGCGGAGCACCTCGTGGTTCAGACCCGGCATGTGCCGCAGCAGGGCCGGCGGCAAGGCATCCACATCCAGCACGTCCTCGTCGAACTCCACCGCCATCAACGCGCCGTCGTCCTGCACCCGCACGTACCACAGGCCTTCCATGTAGTCGCCGTGCCAGGGGTCTGGAAACACGGCTTGGCGAAAACGAAAGCCGAATTCATGCACGTCTTCCCAGGGCCACGATTGGCGCAGGCCCATGCGCGCGGCCAGCTCGCTGGCGCGCGTGAAGCCGGCGTCGTCGAAGCGGATGGTTTCGGCGAAGGGGTCGGGCGGGGCGGGCGGGCCGGCAAGCAGCCTTTTCAGGAATGACCACATGATGGCGTCGGGGAAGCGGTTTCGATGCGGCAGTGTAGCGGCGGCACGGCGCTGGCGGGAGGACTGGCGCGGCCCTATGCGCAATGCGGCCCCGGTGGAGCCTGCGGGCCGCAGGCTGCAATGATGTTACAAGTCTTGATTCATATCAACGTCCCGCGCCATGGCGCGGGTTAGGGTTGCGCTTTTTCCTGACGGGTCGCCGGCGACTGGCCGGGGCCCACGCGCAGCAAGGACAGGGATCCATGACAGACAAGACCTCGCAAGCCTCCGAATCCACCCAGGCCGACCTCACCACCAAGCCGGCCTCCAGGTCGGCCACCAAATCGGCCAACAAGCCCGCCACCAAGTCCGCCGCCACGCGCACCGCCGGGGTACGTGCATCGGCCGCCAAGCGCACGCAAGCCGCCCGCCGCGCGCCCGGCGCTGCAACGACCGCCTCGCGCAGCAAGCGCGTACAGGCCGCCGCCCAACTGCCGTCCATCGAGCCCGCCGTCACGGCCCGCAAGCGCGTCAGCGCGCGGGAAGCCGCGGCCCGCCAGGAAACCACCGCCGTGCTGGCGGACATTGCCCGCCGCTATACCGTGGGCGAATCCGGCGAGGCCCACGAGGCGCTGCGCTCGGTGATCGAAGAACTGTCGCCCGATGACGCGATGGCCGTGCACCGCGCGCTGCTCGAGGCCAGTGCGCAGGCACCCGCCGCCCGCCGCAATCCCGACGAAGAGCTGGCCACCGATTGGCGCGAGGGCATCTACCCCTACAAGCACCGCATGCTGCGCCGCAATTACGAAAAGCAGAAGTACGCCTTGCAGGTGGAACTGCTGAAATTGCAGGCCTGGGTCAAGGCCACCGGCCAACGCGTGGTGATCCTGTTCGAAGGGCGCGACGCCGCCGGCAAGGGCGGCACCATCAAGCGCATGATGGAACACCTGAATCCGCGCGGCGCGCGCGTGGTGGCACTGGAAAAACCGTCCGACACCGAGCGCGGCCAATGGTATTTCCAGCGCTACGTGCAGCACCTGCCCACGGCGGGCGAGATCGTGATGTTCGACCGTTCCTGGTACAACCGCGCCGGCGTCGAACGCGTGATGGGCTTCTGCACGCAGGCGGAATATCTTGAATTCCTGCGCCAGGTGCCGGACTTCGAACGCAACCTGGTCGCCAGCGGCATCCACCTGGTGAAATTCTGGTTCTCGGTCAGCCAGGAAGAGCAGCGCCGCCGCTTCCTGCAACGCAAGGTGCATCCGCTCAAGCAGTGGAAGCTCAGCCCCGTCGACCTGGCCTCGCTGGACAAGTGGGACGACTACACCCGCGCCAAGGAAGCGATGTTCGCGCACACCGACACCGCCGATGCGCCGTGGATCGTGGTCAAGTCCGACTGCAAGAAGCGCGCGCGCCTGAACGCCATGCGCTACCTGATCGGACGCCTGCCGTACGAAGGCAAGAGCGCCGAGCCTGAAATGGCGCTGGATTCGCTGATCGTGGGGCGGGCGCTGTAAAGCCGGGTGCGTTGGGCCGGGCCTGCGCGTTGGCCGGGCCGCGCACCGGCGCGGCGCCGCCGCTGCGTGCGAGGCGCGCCGCTTACTTGCCGCGCATCTGATCGATCAGTCGCCGATCGCGCTTGGTTGGACGTCCCGCTGCGATATCCAGCGCCGGCTCGGGCGCCAGGCGCCGCATTTCTGCCGCGCGGGCGCGGGCGGCGGCGCTTTCGGGGGTTTCCTCGTACAGTTGCCGGGCCACCGGCGCCGGGCCGCGCACGCCGCTGACCGCCACCACGCGCACGTGCAGCGCGGGGTCTTCCTTGCGCAGGCTGACCAGGTCGCCGGCGCCGACTTCGCGCGCCGGCTTGGCGGGCTGGCCATTGACCTGCACCCGGCCCTTGCCGATCTCGTCCACCGCCAGGCTGCGCGTCTTGTAGAAGCGCGCCGCCCAGAGCCATTTATCCAGCCGTATCTTTTCCATCGTGGTTCATCCAGACATCAGCCAGACATCATAGCGGCCGCGGCGACATCGCGTCGTCTTCAGCGCCGCGAATCGCGCAGCAGCGCGGCGAAGGCGCCGGCGGGCAGGGCGCGGCTGAACAGGAAGCCCTGCATGGCATCGCAACCTTCCTCGATCAACATCTGGCGTTGCGCCTCGGTTTCGACGCCTTCGGCCAGCGTGCGCATGCCCAGCGAATGCGCCAGCCGCACGACGCCACGGATCACGGCGGTGGCCGTGGGCATCTTGCCCAGCGCCCAGACGAACGACTGGTCGATCTTGAGCGTGTCGATGGGCAGCCGCACCAGGTAGGCCAGGCTGGAATAGCCGGACCCGAAGTCATCCAGCGATGCCGAGATGCCGGCCTGGCGCAGTTCCATCAGGATGCCCGAGGCCTTTTCGACATCGCTCATCAGCGAGTTCTCGGTCACTTCGACATCCAGCAGCGCCGGCGGCACGCCGTGGGCCTGCGCCAGCCGCACGATGGTGCCGGCCAGGTCGGGCGCCACCAGCTGGCGGGCCGACAGGTTGAACGAGATGCGTGGCACCGGCAGGTCATCCGCCAGCCATTCACTGATGTGCTGGCAGGTGGCATTGGCCACCCACTCGGTCAGCGCCGATTCCAGCGGCGAATCCAGGATCACGTCCAGGAACGCGGCCGGGCCCAGCAGGCCGCGGGTGGGATGGCGCCAGCGCAGCAGCGCCTCGGCGCCGCACAGCGACCCGTCGTGCATGCTGATCTGCGGCTGGAAGTGCAGTTCGAACTGGTTGTGGGTCAGCGCGCCCTGGATGTCGCCGCGCAGCGACAGGCGCGCGCCCAGGCCCTGCATCAGTTCGCGGTGGTACAGCCGTACCTGGAAGCGGCCGGCCGACTTGGCGGCGTACATCGCGGCGTCGGCGTAGTTCAGCAGCATCTCGGCAGATTCGCCGGGCGAGTTCAGCATCGCGATGCCGATGCAGGCGCCCAGCGATACCGAACGGCCGTGGATGTCGCTGGGCCGCGACAGCGCGTTCAGGATCGAATTGGCCAGTGCTTCGGCCGCGCGCTCGTTGGTGTCGCGCAGCACCAGCAGGAATTCGTCGCCGCCGACGCGGGCGCAGAAGATCGACGGCGTCAGGAATCTGCGCAGCCGCTCGGCCACGTCGCACAGCAGCAGGTCGCCCTCGGCGTGGCCGAAGGCGTCGTTCACTTCCTTGAAGCGGTCCAGGTCCAGGAACAGCACGGCCAGCGACGGGTTCTGCGCGGTCAGCCCCGGCGCCGCGTCGGCGATGGCGCCGGACAGGGTCTCCATGCATTGGCGGCGGTTGGGCAGGCCGGTCAGGTAGTCGTGCGTGGCCTGGTACTTGAGCTGGGCGGCGGCTTCGCGTTCGCGCGAGACGTCGCGCAGCAATACCGCCACGCCGCCGGCACTGGGAAAGGCGCGGGCCTCGTACCAGCAGGCCAGCGGCGCGTAGTAGCCGGTATGGCTGGCGGGGCTGTCGGTCTGCAAGGCCGTCCGGCACGCCTCGTAGTAGCCGGTGGCGACCAGGTCGGGGCAGCTGTCCCACAAAGCCTGGCCGATCAGGTCCTGCCTGCTGCGCCGCAGCAGCCGTTCGGCGGCGGGGTTCACATGGCGCACGTGCCACGAACGGTCCAGCGAGATGAAGCCGTCGGCCAGGCCGTCGAGGGCGGCGCCGTCCAGGGCTGCCGCGGGTGTTCTGGCCGCGCCGGCGGGCGGGGGCGGGGAGGGCTCGTTGCTGTCTTGGTTCATCTCGTTCCGGATTTCCCTGAGCGCATGCGATCCGCTCTTTGTATCGCATCGGCAGGGCGCCGTAAAACCCGAACAAGCACCAAAAAAAGGGCGCCCCGAAGGGCGCCCCAAGACCGGCAATCCGGTTGCGGACCGTGAGGCCGCGTGTCAGGCATCCCGGGGATGCCGCCGCGGCCAGGTCCGGGCAGTACTCAATCCAGTTTCAGGCCGGCTTCCTTGACCACGCGCTGCCACTTGTCGATTTCAGCGCGGCGGAAGGTGTCCAGTTCGGCGGGCGTCGAGCCGATGGGCTCGGCGCCGATGCCTTCGAGCTGTGCGGCGATCTGCGGGTCCTTCAGCACCTTGGCCAGGGCTTGCGAGACCTGGTTGACGATCTCGGGCGGCGTGCCGGCGGGCGCGAAGACGGCGTTCCATTCGTAGGTCTCGTAGCCCGGCACGCCGGATTCGGCGATGGTGGGCAGGTCGGGCGCGGCCGTCGAGCGTTGCGATCCGCCGACGGCCACGGCGCGCAGCTTGCCGTTCTTCACGTGCTGCCAGGCCGAGCCCATGCTGGCGAACATGACCGGCACCTGGCCGGACATGACGTCGATCATGGCCGGACCGCCGCCCTTGTAGGCCACGTGCTGCAACTGGGTCTTGGCCAGCAGGTTGAACAGTTCGCCAGCCAGGTGCTGGGCCGAGCCGGGGCCGGCCGAGGCGAAATAGACGGGGTCCTTGGCGCCGGGCTGGCCCAGCTTGATGAGGTCGGCCACGGTCTTGACTTCGTACGACGGCGTCACCACCAGCACGTTGGGCACGCGCAGCAGCAGCGATACCGGTGCAAAGGCGGTCAGCGTGTCGAACTGCATCTTGGGGTGCAGCGCGGGGTTCTGGGCGTGGTTCGAGGCGTCCAGCATCAGCGTGTAGCCGTCGGGCTGGGCCTTGGCCACCACGGCGCCGCCGATCATGCCGCCGGCGCCGCCGCGGTTTTCGATCACCACCGGCTGGCCCAGTTCGGCCGCCAGCTTGGGGCCGATCAGGCGGGCCACCACGTCGACCGTGCCGCCGGGCGGATAGGTCACCACCAGCGTGACGGCGCGCTCGGGATAGGCGGCCTGTGCCGCGCCGGCAGCGCCGGCCAGCAATCCGGCGGCGGCCAGCAGGCAGCCGCGCCGCGCGAGGCGTTTGAACAGAGGGGTCATCGTGGGTCTCCTTGGAATTGGAACAGCTGCAACGGCGTGTCGGCGAGCACGGCGCGCCGTTGCGCGGGGTCGTCGATCCAGGCGTCCAGCCACTGCGTCGCCGCAGGGTAGGACGCCAGGTGGCGATGCTCGGTATGGGGCCAGTCGCTGCCCCACATGAGTCGGGCGGGCGTGCAGGCCCGCAGCAATTGCTGCGTCGCCTCGCGCCCGGATGCGGCACAGTCGGCGGCGGGCCAGTTGCGGTACGCGGCCGCCAGCTTGACCCAGACGCGGCCGCTGTCGGCCTGGCGCAGCAGATAGGCAAAGCCCGGGTCGGTCACGCCGAGCGCAGGGTCGGGCCGACCGAAGTGGTCCACCACCAGGCGGCAGCCGGCTTGCAGCAGCGCCGGCATGATATCGGCCAGGCGCGCGGCCTGCACGTGGATTTCAACATGCCAGCCCAGTGCATTGATGCGGTCCAGCAGGTGGCGCCAGGCCGGCGTCTGGATCTCGGGCAAGGGCAGGCCGATCAGGTTCAGGCGGATGCCGACCACGCCGGCTGCGGCCAGGGCCTGCAAGGCCTCGTCCGTGATGGCGGGATCGACCACCGCCACGCCGCGCAGCCGCTCGGGCTGCGCGCGCAGCGCCTCGACCAGATGGCTGTTGTCGGTGCCCAGGAAGCTGGGCTGCACCAGCACGCCGTGCGTCAGGCCGTGTGCGTCCAGCAGGGCCAGGTATTGCGCCAGCGTGGCGTCGTAGTCAGGCGTGTGGCGGCGCGTATCGGCCAGCGCCAGGCCTTGCCGGAATACGTGGGCGTGGGTGTCGACGGCGGGGCCGGTCGCGGACGGGGGCAAGGCAGTCTCCTGGGGCGGGTGCGGCGCCGGGGGCCCACCCGCTTCTGTAAGGTTTTGTAAGGCGGGATTGTAGGAAGACCGGGTATAGTTTTCTATTGTTTGAAAACGCTTTATTTATATTGAATCGATATGGAAACCCGGCATCTGCGCTATTTCCTGGCGGTGGTCGACCACGGCAGCGTCAGCCGCGCGTCCGAATGGCTGGGCATTGCCCAGCCGGCGCTCAGCCAGGCGCTGGGCCGCATGGAAAAGGACCTGGGCGTGCGCTTGTTTGAACGCTCGCGGCAGGGCAGCACGCCCACGCCGGCCGCCCTCGCCATCCTGGAAGATGTGCGTGCCAGCGTCACCCGCATCGACGCGGCCGCCCGCCGCGCCCAGGAAATCGGCCGCGGCAGCGCCGGGCAACTGACGGTGGGGCTGGTGTCCTCGGCGCTGTTCAACACGTTGCCCCGGGCGCTGCGCGAAATGCGCCGGCAAGCGCCCGGCGTGCGCATCATCCTGCGCGAAATGAGCAATGCCGAGCAGGCCGAAGCCCTGCAGACCGGCGAGATCGATATCGGCCTGATGCACACGCCGGTGGCCGTGGGCGGCCGCATGCGCGAACGCCAGCTGCTGCGCGACCGCCTGGTGGCGGCGGTGCCGGACGAATTCGAGGTTGCGCCGGATGGCCAGGTGTCGATGGCGCAGATCGCGCAGGCCGGCCTGGTGATGTATCCGCAGTCGCAATTGCCGGCCTTCTATGCCGACATCCTGGACGCCATGCGCAAGGGCGGCCACGACGCCCACGTGAACCAGGAAGCCAATCGCACGCTCACCGTGCTGGCGTGCGTGGCCGGCGGCTGCGGCGTGGCGCTGCTGCCCAGCTGGATCCGGTCGCTGGATTTCAGCGGCGTGCGTTTCTGCGAGGTGCGCGATGGCGAACGCCTGCCCAGCTTCGACCTGAGCGCCATCTGGCCGGCGCGGTCGGTGCCGACGCTGGCCGATACGTTCGCCAATCTGGATCTGGGCGCACAGTAGGGCCGAGGACGGCCTCGCCCCGGGTTCACCCAGGCTTTCAGTCCGCCTTCAGTTGCGCCGCCGAACGCTTAAGCCACGCTTAAGACGCCGCTTTTGCCGGAACTAGCCCTCCTGCGTCGTTCTAACCAGAAACGATGTGACAGGGGCATGACATGGATCTGAACTGGCAGCAGCAGCTGTGGGAAAGCGCGCTTTGGTTGGCGCGCGCATTTGGCATTGCCGCCGTCGGGCTGGTGGGGGTGACCCTGGCGCTGTCGCGCTGGACCGATTGGGGGCGCAAGTTCTGGCGCCTGGCCTGGCCCTACCTGACGCCGCGGCGCAGTTGGCGGCCGCTGTTGACGCTGGCCGCGCTGCTGTTCCTGGCGATGTTCTCGGTCCGCATGACCGTGCTGTTTTCGTATTGGTACAACGGCTTCTACAGCGCCTTGCAGGCGTTGGACCCGACCGCCTTCTGGCGCTTTCTGGGCATCTTCGCGGTGCTGGCCTGCGTGCACGTGGTGCGCACCCTGGTGGACAGCTACGCCGGCCAGGCCTTCGACATCCATTGGCGGGTGTGGCTCAACGAGCGCCTGACCGGGGATTGGCTCGGCGCGCGCGCCTACTATCGCAGCCATTTCGTCGGCGAGCCGGTGGACAACCCCGACCAGCGCATCGAGCAGGACATCGCCCTGTTCGTCACCGGTTCGCGCAGCCTGGCCATCGGTGCGCTCAGCGCCATGGTGTCGCTGGTGGCGTTTACCGCCATCCTGTGGAATCTGTCCGGTCCGCTGGACGTGGCGGGCGTCGAGATTCCGCGCGCCATGGTCTTCATGGTGTACCTGTACGTCATCGTCGCCACGCTGTTCGCCTTCAAGATCGGGCGGCCGTTGATTCTGTTGAACTTCCTGTCCGAACGCCTGACCGCCAACTTCCGCTATGCCCTGCTGCGGCTGCGCGAGAACGCCGAGAACGTGGCCTTCTACCAGGGCGAAGCCGTCGAGCGCGCCACGCTCTGGACGCGCTTTTCGGCCTACATCGCCAACCTGTGGGCGCGGGTGTACCGGGGCCTGAAGTTCGACGGCTTCAACCTGGCGGTCAGCCAGGTGGCGGTGGTGTTCCCCTTCCTGTTGCAGGCGCAGCGCTTCTTCAGTGGCGCGATCAAGCTGGGCGATGTGATCCAGACCGCGCAGGCCTTTGGCCAGGTGCAGGATTCGCTGTCGTTCTTTCGTACCTCGTACGATTCCTTCGCCCAGTACCGCGCCACGTTGAACCGGCTGGCGGGCTTTCTGGATGCCAACGCGGCGGCGCGCGACCTGCCGGCGATCGAACCACAACCGTTGCCCGACGGCATGGAGATCACCGGCCTGGACGTCTCGCGGCCCGATGGGCAGGCCCTGCTGTGCCAGTTGAATCTGTCGCTACGTCCCGGTCAGGCCCTGCTCATCAAAGGGCCTTCAGGCAGCGGCAAGACCACCTTGCTGCGCGCCCTGGCGGGGCTGTGGCCGTACGCGCAGGGCAACGTGAAGCGGCCGCTGGGCGCGGCAGCGCTGTTCCTGTCGCAGCGGCCCTATCTGCCGCTGGGCGCGCTGCGCGACGCGGTGGCGTATCCGGGCCACGCGCAGCCGGGCGATGACGCCCGCCTGGCGGCCGCGCTGCGGCAGGTGAACCTGGGCCACCTGGCCGGCCGCCTGGACGAAGTGGCCGACTGGTCGCGCATCCTGTCCATTGGCGAGCAGCAGCGCGTGGCGTTTGCCCGCGTGCTGTTCAACCGGCCCGCCATTGTCTTTCTGGACGAGGCCACGTCGGCTACCGACGAAGGCCTGGAACACATGCTGTACAGCCTGCTGCGCCAGGACCTGCCGGATTGCATGCTGGTCAGCGTGGGGCATCGCAGCACGCTGGACCCGTTCCATACGCATCGGCTGGCGCTGGACGGCGAGGGCGGGTGGACGATGGGAGGGATGGATGCGGTCGCGGCGGCACCGCAACGCGCGGCCGCCTAGCGCTTGTCCAGCTTGTAGTCGAACATCAACAACACCTGGCTGGGCACGGGCTGGCCGTCGCGGGTGGCAGGCATCATGCGCACCGCCCGGGCGGCGTTCACCGCCGCCACGTCCAGGTCGGCGTGGTTCGATGAAAACAGCAAGGCGGTCCGTTGGACCCGGCCGTGCTCGTCGAGCAGCACGCGCACCCAGACCGGACCGGCATAGCCCTTGATCTGGGCTTCGTAGGGATAGCGCAGGTCTGGTTTTTCCGTGATGACCAACACCTTTGGCGTATCCAGGGGCCAGGGCTCGGATTGCCCGTCGATCAGCGCCGGGCAACCCAGCGGCGGGCCCAGCACCTGCTTGTCGCAGGGGCGGATCGCGGCCGCAGCGCGTTGGGCCTGCAAGGTGATGCGGGTATCGGCCAGGGCCATCTTGGCGGGGTCCGGCCGGTAGGTGGTGCCGTCGCGAGCGTCCCGGTACATGGCTGCCAGGCCCAGGATGACCACGATGCCCAGGACGATCAGCAGCTTGTTCTTGGCGGGCCAGTCAGCCAGTCGCCGAAGGCGTTCGGCGCGGGCGATGGCGGTGCGCCAGGCAGTGATGCGGGCTTCGCCCAGGTCCAGCATCGCCAGTTCCGGGGCGACCAGATAGAGCCGCTCGAATTGTTCACCGTGCAATACCGCATCGACGCGGCTGGGCTGGGCCCGCGTGCGCGCCAGCGCCAGCACGGCGTCCAGGGGCACCCGTTGTTCCGGGGGAAGATGGACGTAGAGTTCCATCTGGTCGTGCAAGTGGCCGAGCCAGCGGGAGAGCTCCGGATCGGAGGGAAAGGGGGCATTCAAGCCGTTCCAATCGAACGCGCGGCGAGCCGTATTGAACAGCGCCAGCCGCCCGCCGGGCCGGGCGCGCAGGGCATGCGCCAAGCTCACGGCCAGGTCCTGCCGGGCATCGAGGTGGGCCAGGCGTTCGTCCAGCAGCGCGCGGTCCATCATCGGCTGCACTTGGTCGTCCGCCGCAGCCATCAGTTCTTCGGTCCAGTGCGCTACGGCTTCGGCCCGTTCGGTGGCGCTGGGCAGGGCGGGGTCGGCAGGCGGCGCCGGGTCGGGCCGTGAAGACGTGTCGTGGGCTCGGTCTGCCGACTGGCGAGGTGGTCGTCGGCGGCCGGAGGCCGGCGTGTCCTGGGCCGACGCCGGCCCCGATTCCGGAGCCGGCTCGTCGGGGGCGGGTTCGTCAGACCACGAGCGCCGCAGGGCGTCTGGTGGGACCTCTGGGCCAGGGCGCCCCGCGGGGGCGGCGGCCGGGTCAGGGAAGGGCGCTGCCGCCTTCGCGGACGAGCCCTGACCGTCCGCCCAGGCGCGCGCACGCTCGTAGGCGTCGCGCAGCGCTGCGAAGCCTTCCGGGTTCGCGGCCTGGTCGATCTTCTTCAATGCCACGGCGTAGGCGCGCCGGATGGATTTCTGGTCTGGGGTGGGCGTGATGCCCAGCACCGAAAAAAAGGCGGCGGGCATGGGCTAGTCGCGGTGAGATGGGTCGAACGCCTGGTCGAAGACACTGGCGCGTTCGAGATGGTCTACGACCTGGCGCAGCCGGTCGCGGGCATCGGGCACCAAGCGTTCGTCCTGCTGTTCAAGCACCTGTTCGAACAGCAGGATCTCATCGGCCAGGCCCTGGCGCTGTTCCCCGCGCAGCAGTTGATAGACCCGCTCGGCCTTGGCCAGCAAGGCGCGGTTGGCGGCATGCTCGCGCGGATGGATCTTCAGTTCAGCCAGTTCCGCCAGGCGTTTGCGCACCTGGGCTTCCGACATCTGCGTGCCGCCGCCCTGGATGACGACGCTCTGCACCGGACCGCCGCGCTGCAGGGATGCCTGGACTTCAAGCAGTCCGTTGACGTCGTAGGTGAAACGCACGTCGATGGCGCATTCCTGGCGCGACAGGCGCGGCAGCGGCAGATTCAGCGCGCCCAGACGGATGTTGTCGCGCACCAGTCGCGACTCGCCCTGGTAGATTTCCAGTTCGACGTAGGCCTGGTTGTCGTGCAGCGGATAGTAGGTTTCCTGGCGGCTGATCGGCACGATGGTATTGCGCTCGATGATCGGCGAGAAATGTCCGGGCAGATGCTGGCCGGTGGCCGTCGTGCGCGAGGTATTCACCCCCAGCGTATAGGGGCAGACGTCGGTCATGACCACTTCGTCCAGCGTCTGGTCCTTCATTTTCAGGCCCGCCATGACCGCCGCTCCTGCGGCCACCACTTCATCGGGATTCATGTCGATGGAAGGAAAGCGGCCGAACATGCGGGTGACCAGCTGGCGCACCAGCGGCATGCGGGTGGCGCCGCCGGCCAGCACCACGGTGGCGATGTCGGACGTGCGGATGTCGGCATCGCGCAATGATCGTTCCACCGGCCCGCGCAGCCGCGCCAGCAGCGGTTCGCTCAGTTCGGCGAACTGGTTCTGGGTCAGGTCCAGCGCGTACTCGGATTCCCGCCACGATACGGCGATGCGGGCGTCAGCGTCTTGCGACAACTGCCGCTTGGCGGCTTCGGCCTGCGCCAGCAATTGCTGCATGAAACGCCGGTCATCGCGCGCGGCGTTCGACAGGCCATGCGTCAGGAAGAATTTCTGGACGATCTCGTTGACGAAGTCTTCGCCGCCCAGGAAGTTGTCGCCCGCGGTGGCGCGTACTTCCATCACCCCTTCGAACAGTTCCAGCACCGACACGTCGAATGTGCCGCCGCCCAGGTCAAAGACCAGGAACTGCGTTTCGACCTCGCTCTGGTGCAGACCGTAGGCCAGCGCCGCGGCGGTGGGTTCGTTGATGAGCCGTTCCACTTTCAGGCCGGCCAGTTCACCCGCGATGCGGGTGGCCTTGCGCTGGCCGTCGGAAAAATACGCCGGGACGCTGATGATGGCTTCGGTGACGGCTTGGCCAAGCACGGCCTCGGCGTCCTCTTTCAGGGCGCGCAGCACCAGCGAAGAAAGGTCTTCGGCGCGGAATTCCTGCGTTCCCAGGCGGAACCGCTTATCGCTGCCCATATGCCGCTTGAACAGCGACGCCGTGCGCTCCGGGTGGGTCTGCAGGCGGTCGCGCGCGGCGGCGCCGATCAGGATGGTGCCGTCGTCGTCCAGGCTGACGCATGACGGGGTGAGCAGGCTGCCCAGGGCGTTGGGCACCAGCCTGGGTTTGCCGTCTTGCCACAATGCCACCAGGCTGTTGGTCGTGCCCAGGTCGATACCGATGATCATGAAAACGTGCTTCCGTTCAGATTCCGCCAAAGCGGGTACGCCAGGCCCGGGGCGGGCCTGCAAGACTCGGTCAGGGGCGAGGATCGCTCAAGTCCCGACGCGCAGCGGCCCGGTCAGCTTGCGCAGCGCGGCGATGACGCTTTGCGCGGTGATGCGGCCGGTCTTGGGGTTGGCCGACGGGATGTTCTGGATTTCCATCGAGAACGAGGCCGAATCGGACACCACTTCGACGCGGTGGATATTGCGTTCCAGCGACGGGTCGGCCCAGATTTCCAGCGTGGTGCGATCCGGCCCGATGCCGGCCAGCGATACGCTGACCGCGACGTTCAGGTTGGCCGGGAAACCCACGGCCGCTTCGCGCGGCGAACCACGGAAGATCAGGCGCGGTTCGGTGATGTCGGCGATGTCGATGTGGTTGTCCGTCAGGTACGGTGCGCCGAGCAGGCCGCGTACCGGCTTGCGGGTGATCATGGTGACTGAATGGATGACGCCTTCGGCGGCGGCGGTGATGGCGTCCAGCCCCAGGATGGCGCCGGACGGCACCAGGATCTGGCCTTGGTGGGCGCGCGCCAGTTCGATCAGGTCGTCGTGGCGCAGCAGCGCGCCCGAGCTCAGCACCACCAGCTTCTTGCCGGCCTTGAGCACCGGTTCGGCCAGTTGGCGGAACACGGCGGCGGGGGCGCATTCGACCACGACGTCGCAGTGCTCGACCAGTTGGTCGATGGTGGTGAACGTGGGCGTGGCCTGCTGCCAGGCGAAGGCGGGCGGGGCCTTGGGGTCGCGCACGGCTACGGCGGCCAGCGTCAGGCCGGGCAGGCCGGCATCCAGGGATTGCGCCACGGCCTGGCCGATGGCGCCGAAGCCGGCGATGCCGACGCGGTAGCTGTTCATGGAAGATTCCGGATGAAGGTCGCGGCGAACCGCGGGGTCGAAGGCTCGGCATGCGGGCGGCGGGCCGCCCGGCCAGGATCGGCGGTCACTGTAGCGAGGGGGCGGGCAGGCGTCAATCCGGGTCGGGAATTGTCGGACGCCCGGACGGGCCATCGCTCGCCGGGGCGTGGCCCGGCGAGTCGAGCCGCGACAGTCGAGCGGGGACAGCCATCCCGGTGTCGGCCGCGTAAACTTGCGCTTTCGCACCATGCTTGCCATCGCAACGAGAAAGGCCATGCAGATTTCCGCCGAGACTCCCGCCGACATCGACGCCATTTTCGCCTTGACGCAGCAAGCGTTTCGCGACCATCCGCATAGTCAGCAGACCGAGGGGCACATCATCAACGCCTTGCGTGCTGCCGGCGTGCTGACGGTATCGTTGGTGGCGCGCGATGGGGGGCGTCCGGTGGGCCACGTCGCATTTTCACCCGTGACGATCAGCGACGGCGCGGCCGATTGGTACGGGCTGGGGCCGGTGGCCGTGCTGCCTGCGATGCAGGGCCTGGGCATTGGTACGGCGTTGATCCAGGCGGGCCTGGCCGAACTGAAGGCGCTTGGCGCGGCCGGTTGCGTGGTGTTGGGCGATCCGGCCTATTACAGCCGCTTCGGCTTCACGGCCACTGCGGCGTTGGTCTATCCCGGCGTGCCGCCGGAATACTTCATGGCGCAGGCCTACAGGCGGCCGGCGTCGGGGCAGGTGACGTACCACCAGGGCTTCGCGGCAACCGGGGCATAGCCTGCCGCCTTATCCGGTGCCCTCAAGCCGCCGCGCCCTCCAGCGCGAACTCCCGTCCGCGGTACTCGCCCGCCACCTGCACGTCGCCGCGCGCCAGGCGGGCCGACCAGTCGTCCAGAATGCGGCGTTCCTCGGCGCTGACGTCCGCGCCCAGCACCAGTCGCAGCGACGCATCGGCTTGCAGGCCGAAATGCGTGACCTCGCCCACCCGTAGCGCCCCGGCCGCGTGGTCGGCGGCGGCGCGCTCCACGCACAGGCCGGAGTCGGCCAGCGCCGACGCCAGGAACACGGCGGGATCGCGCGCGACCCAGTCGAGCACGTTGCCGATCTGGCGCAGGCCGTGGCGGCGGCACGACCGGGTGATGCCCTCGCGGCCGCCATCCATCATCGCGAACACCACTCGGGCGCCGCGCGCGGCCAGGCCGTCGGTCCAGGCGCTGGCCAGGTCCGGGTCGTGCTGGTTGCCGCAAAAGCCGGTCAGCGGGTCCTGGCCCCGCACGCGGCGCACGCCGTCGGCATAGGCCGCACGGCCCTTCAGGCCGGGCCGCACGCGTTCGCCGGACAGGTGAGCCGCGCCGCCGCGCAGCCCCGCCAGCACGCCGGCCAGAAAGGCGGTGTGTTCCTGCAGGATGTCGTACGAGGCCACATTGGCGGCGTGATGACTGCCCTGCGTGATGGCGAACTGCGTGCGCGCAAACCGTGGCGCGATGCGCGCCACCGGCACGTCGCCCTGGCCGCCATGCACGATGACCAGGTCGGGAGCGGCCGCGCACAGCTGCGCCAGGCGTTCGGTGCGTCGGTCCGTATCGTTGTCGGCGATCCATTCGATCTGCAACGCATGACCGGCCCGGGCCGCGCGTGCAGCGCCTTCGACGGCGGCTTCGTTGAAGCCGCCTCGGCCGGGGTGGCCGAACAGCACCAGCACGCGGCGGGCGCTCACAGGCTGGCTCCGGTTGCACGCACCACCGGGCCCCAGGCGTCGGCCTGGCGGCGCACGAAGTCGGTGAATTCGCTGGGCGATTTCCGGGCCAGCACGAAACCCTGGCCCTCCAGCTTGGCGCGCACGTCAGGCGTTTGCAGCACCTGCGTCAAGGCGGCGTGCAGCCGCTGGCTGACGGCGTCGGGCAAACCGGCCGGCCCGGACAGACCGATGAAGTTCTCGGCCACCAGGCCGGGGTAACCCAGCTCGCCCACCGCCGGAATGGCCGGTGCCTGCGGCACGCGCTGCTGCGTGGTGACGGCCAACAGGCGCAGTTGGCCGGTCCGCAGGAACGGCAGGTTCTGCGGCAGTGCGTCCACCGCAAAACGGATCTGGCCGCCCAGCAGGTCATTGCGCATCGCGCCCGACCCCTTGTACGGAATGTGCTGCAGCGGCGCGCCGGTCTGGCGCGCATACAGTTCGCCCACGATCTGGCCGACCGAGGCCAGGCCGCCGCTGCCGTATTGCACGGGCTCGGGCTGCGCCTTGATCCAGTCGGTCAGTTGCGAGAAGGTGTCGACGGGCACCGCCGGATGCACCACGAAGGCCGTCGGCACGGCGCCGATATAAGCCACGTGCCGAAAGCTGGCCAGCGGGTCGTAGCTGTGCTGCGGCATCAGCGCGGGCGAGATCGACAGCGGCGCCGAGTTCGACATGAGCAGCGTGTAGCCATCGGCCGGGGCCTGCGCCACCTGCGCCGCGCCCAGGGTCGAGCCGGCGCCGGGGCGGTTCTCGATCACGATGGGCTGGCCCAGCAGGTCTGCCAGACCCGGCGCAATGATGCGCGCGGCGATGTCGCTGGCGCCGCCGGGCGGAAAGGTCACCACGAGCCGGATGGGACGTTCGGGCCAGGCGGCGGCGCGTGCCGGGCGGGGCCGTGCAAGCGGTAGCACCAGCGCGCTGGCAAGCAATAGTCGGCGTCGGGAAATCGGCATGGCGGTACGGCTCTTGGGCGGCAAAGGGCCGTACTGTAGGAAACCGCGCGGCGTCCCACAAAGACTTTATGGCGGTTTGCTTATGCCCGCCGCGCCAGACGCGGGCGGGGCGGGCGGCGCACGCCTTGCACGTGCGCCTTGCAGGCCTGCCGCGCGGGGCAGGCCCGGGCCGGCAGGCGAAGAAGGCTAGCTGCCTTTTTTGGCCTTGGCCATGTAGTCCACGGTCAGGTTCGACAAGGCGCGCACGCCGTTGATCAGGCCCGATTCATCCACATAGAAGCGCGGCGAGTGGTTGGGCGCGGCGGTCTCCGGATCGGTGCCCTTGGGCGTCACGCCCAGGTAGAAGAACATGCCCGGCACCTTTTCCTGGTAGAAGGAAAAGTCTTCCGAGGCCGTCGACTTGGGCTGCAGCCCGTAGTTGCCTTCGCCGGCCACGCGCCGCAGGGTGGGGCCCATTTCCTCGGTCAGGCCGGGGTTGTTGACGGTGGCGTTGTACAGCTCGACCACCCGCACATCGGCCTTGGCGCCCGCGCTCTGCGCGATCATCGTGGCCGTGCGTTCAATGCGCTGGTGGATGTCTTTTTTCATGCCCTCGTCATACGTGCGGATGGTGCCCGTCATGGCGACGCTGTCCGGCACGATGTTCATGCGGTTGCCGCCGTGGATGGCGCCCACGGTGATCACGGCGGGCTCCAGCATGCTGTTGATCTGGCGGCTGGGAATGGTCTGCAGGCCCAGGATGATCTGCGAGCTGACCACGATGGGGTCGATGCCCGACCAGGGCCGCGCGCCGTGGGTCTGCTTGCCGGTGACGTCGATCCAGAACTGGTCGGCCGCCGCCATGGCCGGGCCGCTGCGCCACGACAGCTTGCCCACGGGGTAGCTGCTGGACACGTGCAGGCCGAAGATCGCGTCGACCTTAGGATTGTCCAGCACGCCTTCCTGCACCATCATCTTGGCGCCCCAGATCTTCTTGCCGTCCGGTTCGAAGTCGGCCGGGCTTTCCTCGGCGGGCTGGAAGATGAATTTGACGCTGCCGGGCAACTGGTCCTTCATGCCGGCCAGCACTTCGGCCGTGGCCATCAGGATGGCGGTGTGCGCGTCGTGGCCGCAGGCGTGCATCACGTCGACTTCCTTGCCCAGGTAGGTGCCCTTGGCCTTCGAGGCGAACGGCACGTCGACCTGTTCCTTCACGGGCAGCGCGTCCATGTCGGCGCGCAGCGCCACCACCGGGCCGGGCTTGCCGCCCTTGAGCACCGCGACGACGCCCGTGCCGGCCACGCCGGTCTTCACGTCCATGCCCAATGCGCGCAGGTGGTCGGCCACCAGCTTGGACGTGCGGTTTTCCTGGTTGCCCAGTTCGGGATGCTGGTGGATGTCGCGGCGCCAGGCGATGAGCTTGTCTTCGATGGCCTTGGCGCGCTGGTCGATCTGCGCGGCCAGCGCCGCGTCGGGCGCCGCTTGCAGCGGGCCTTGCGTGCCGGGCGCGCTTTGCGCGGCGGCGGGGCCGCTCAGGGCCAGGTGCGCGGCAAGCGCCAGCGGCGCCAGGCGGAACAGGGTTCTATGGTGCTTCATGGCTTGTCTCCTCTTCGGTTGTTAACCTGTTATTGGCCGAAGATATTACCGGAGCAACCGTCCCTTGCCGCGTTTTTTACGCCTGCTTAAACACCCTGCCGTTTGATTCCGCGCGCTGGAATTCCGAACGATGGAACCGGGCGCGGCGCGGCCTGTTGCGTCGCCTTGCCGCGCGGTCCGTCCGGCGTTGCAAGGGGGCAGACCCGCTATCCTCACACCGTGCGCAAGACCGGCCGCGCGCCCCGGGTGACCGCCAGCAAAAGCAGCGCGGCCAGCACCGACATCGCGCCGGCCCCCAGCATCGCGGCATGAAAGCCGCCGGCCAGCGCATCGGCAAACAACGCCGCCATGCCGTCGGGCTGCGCGGGCAGCACATGCTGCGTGACCGCGGCGCGCGCCACCGCCTGCGCGTCGGGTTGGCCCAGCCGGGTCAGTGCCGCGGCCAGGTGGTCGACCGCGCGGCCGCTCATCAGCGCGCCCAGCAGCGCGATGCCGATGGTCATGCCGGTCTGGCGCAGCGCATTCATGGTGGCCGACGCCATGCCCGAGCGTTCGCGCGGCACCGTCGCCATGACGGCCATGCTGGTGGACGGCACCGTCAGCCCCATGCCCAGCCCCAGCACCACCATCAGCGAACCCGTCAGCGCGTAGGGGGTGTGCGCGTCCAGGCTCATCATGCCCAGCATGGCCAGGCCGATCAGGCTGTAGCCGGCAATCATCAGGCGCGGCAGGCCGACGCGCGCGTTCAGGCGGCCAAAGACGGTAGACACCAGGCCCGACGCCACGAATTGCGGCGCCAGCTGCCAGCCGCTGGCCAGCGGCGACAGGCCCTGCACGTGTTGCAGGTACAGCGAGAAAAAGAACAGGCTGCTGTAGCCGCCGAAGCCCAGCACGAACGACGCGAAGTTGGTGACCGCGAAGCCCGCATCGCGGAACAGGCCCAGCGGCAGCAGCGGCCGCGCCACCTTCTGCTCGACCCATAGGAAGGCGCTCAGGCCGACGGCGGCGATGGCCAGCGCCGCCACGGTGTCCGGCGCCCGCCAGCCATGCTCGCCCGCGGCGATCAGGCCGTAGGTCAGGGCGCCCAGCCAGATCACGCTCAGCGCTTGCCCGGCGGGGTCGAACGCGGCGTGTTCCGGGTGCGCGCTTTCCTGGATGCCCCACAGGCCCAGCCCGATGGCCAGCGCGCCCACGGGCAGGTTGATGAGAAAGATGCTCTGCCAGCTGAAATGCGCCACCAGCACGCCGCCCAGCATCGGCCCCACGATCAGCGAAATGGCATTGCACGAGGCCCAGACGCCGATGGCCTGGGCGCGTTCGCGCGGGTCGGGAAAGGCCTGCGTCAACAGCGACAGGGCGCCGGGGATCAGCAAGGCCCCGGCCACCCCTTGCACGGCACGGCCGATCAGCAGCATCGGCAGGCTGTCCGCCACGCCGCACAGCGCGGAACCCAGGGTGAACAGCAGCACGCCGCCCAGCCACGAACGCTTGCGGCCGTAGCGGTCGCCCAGCGGACCCGCCGATAGCATGAAGGCGGACAGGAACAGCGCGTACGCGTCCACCACCCACTGCAAGCCGGCCATGTCGATGCGCAGCGCGGCCTGCATGGTGGGCAGGGCCACGTTGACGATGCTGATGTCCAGGATGGTGATGAAGCTGCCCAGGTTGACGGCAAGCACCAGGGCACGGCGGCGGCTGGGGGTCATACGGATCGCCAGGAAAGGAAAGTGAGCCGTATTCTAATTACTGACTGACCGTCGGTCAATGAGTAAGAGAATCATTCCGCGGCGAATCGTGCCGGCGCAGGGCGGGCCGTCCGCAGGCCGCATGACGGCCCTAATTCAGCTTGATCCCCAGTTCCTTGATCAGCGGACCCATCTCTGCCCGATCGGCGGCGATGGTGTCCGCCAATTCCTGCGCGGTGCCGCCGATGGGAATCATGCCCAGCGTCTGCATCTGCGCCTTCATGGCAGGTTCCTTCAGGATGTCGGACACCGTCTTCTGGATCAGCGCCACGCGGTCGGCCGCCACGCCGGCGGGCGCCATCAGGCCGATCCACGGCTGCGGCGCGTAGTCCGCCATGCCGGATTCGCGCAGCGTCGGCGTGTCCGGCAGGCCGGCGAAACGTTCGGGGCTGGTGATGGCCAGCGCACGCAGGCGGCCGCTGTCGATCAACCCCTTGGAACTGGATGGCGCGTCCAGCCCCACATCGAGCTGGCCGCCGATCAGGTCGTTCTGCGTCTTGCCGGACGATGACGACGGGATGTACAGCGCCTTGATGCCGGCACGGCGCGCGGTCTGCTCCCACACCAGGTGAAACGCGGTGCCGATCGAGAACGAGCCCACCGACAGGTTGCGCGCGCGGCTTTCCCGCACGAAGTCCTGCCAGGTCTTGATCGGGCTGTCGGCGGGCACGATGAACAGGAATGGCGTGCGCGCGACCAGCGCCACCGGTTGCAGGTCCTTCTGCGGATCGAACGGCAGGCTGTCCACCGCGAACGGCACGATGGTCACGGACGAGGCCACCACCATGCCCAGCGTGTAGCCGTCCGGAGCCGACTTGACCAGCGCGCCCGTGCTGATGATGCCGGACGCGCCAGGCTTGTTCTCCACCACCACCGCCTGGCCCCACACCTGCGACAGCTTGCTGGCCAGCACGCGCAGCATGACGTCCACGGGGCCGCCCGGCGGGTTGGACACGATGATCTTGACCGGCTTGTCGGGATAGGCCGCGCTGGCGGCGGCGGGCGACAGCAGGGCAAGCGAGATCGCGAGAGACTTCAACATGGATATTCCCCTTATGTATGTTGTGGGTGCGCCGGCCGCGCGAGCCGGGTCGCAGCCGACCGGCGTGTGGCTCAGTCGAGCAATTGCTGGTGCGGCGCCGCGGGCCAGTCGGGCGCCTCGCCGCGGATGAAGGCAAGCCAGGCGCGTTGGGTCGTCGCGGTCAGCCGCGCCGCCTGCGCGGGCGGCAGGCCGTGCAGCATGGGCGCCTGGGCAAAAGCGTCAAGGGTGCCGAACACGAACGGCAGTTCGATGCAGTGGCACGCCCGGAAGGCATCGGTGGGCGCCACGTCAAAGCGCGCGAGCCAGGCCTGGCGGCCCTGGGCGGCGGCGTGTTCGGCCCATTGGCGCGACGGCGCGCCGAACACGGCCTCGCTGGCGGCCTGGCTGTCGGGGCCGGTGCCGTAGCCAGGAAACGCGGCCATCTCATCGCGGGTATAGGCCACCAGCACATCGGCGCGGCCGGCCGCCCGGTGCAATGCCGGGGCGATGTCGGCGGGCAGCACCTGTCCATCCAGCACCGGGCCGAACAGGCTGCGGCGGCCGCCCTCGGCCTGTAGCGCCGCGACCACTTGCGGCGCCTGCTGTGCGGCGAGCAGGCGGTCGACGGGCAGGGCGCGGGCCTCGTCCAGCGAGTTGGCGCCGGCCGCTTCCAGGAACGCCTGGCCCAATGCGGCGGCCTGTGCCGAACTGCGAAAACCGCGGCCCAGCGCGGCGCTCTGCAGAATGGCGCGGGCAAAGCGCGGCCGGCGCGCCAGCATGGCGCAGATCGACGAGGCGCCGGCGGACTGTCCCATCAGCGTGACGCGCGCGGGGTCGCCGCCCAGGTCTTCGATGTTGTCCATCACCCAATCGATGGCGGCTTCCTGGTCGAGCAGCCCGACGTTGGCGGTCTGCCCCGGCACGTGCAGCCAGCCCAGGGCGGCCAGCCGGTAGTTCACCGCCACCACCACCACGTCGCCCAGCGCGGCCAGGCGGGCGCCGTCGTACCAGTCCAGTGCGCCCGCGCCGCTTTGCCAGGCCCCGCCGTGCAGCCACACCACGACCGGTCGGCGCCGCGCATCGGGGGCCGGCATACGGGCTGCCGGCGTACGGGCTGCCGGCATACGGGCTACCGGCGTACCGGCTGCCGGCGTCCAGACGGTCAGGTGCAGGCAGTCTTCCGACTGCGGCGCATCGAAGTCGCCCATGGCGCCGCGCAGCCGCGACGGCAGCTGTGGCGGCACGGGGCCCGGGCGGGTGGCGTCCCGCGGACCTTGCCAGCGGGCGGGTTCGGGCGGTGCGAAGCGCAGCGCGCCCACGGGCGGCGCGGCGTAGGGAATGGCGCTGAAACGGCTGACGCCGCCTTCGCGCAGGCCGGTCAGCAGGCCGGCGCGCAGCCGGACCTGGACGGATTCGGTCATGGTGTTGCCCCTGGTCATTGTCATCGTGGGCGGCAACGCCGGATGGCATTGCCGTCTTCGGACTATGGTAGGGACGAACGGGGCCGGCATGGCATGCCGGTTTCGATCCGGGCCATGCGGGTTGCGCATGGCCCGGCCGTCGCGGGCGACGCCGGTTACTTCAGGATGCGCGCATCCATGCTGTTGTCGGCCAGCGCCTGCGCCTGCGCCTGGCTCATGCCCAGGTGCTCGTACAGCGCATGGAAGTTCTCGGTGACGTAGCCGCCGAAGTAGGCCGGGTCGTCGGAATTGACGGTGACCTTCACCCCCGCATCCAGCAGCGACAGGATGTTGTGCTGCGACATGTGTTCGAACACGCGCAGGCGGGTGTTGGACAGCGGGCAGACGGTCAGCGGGATCTGTTCGTCGATCAGGCGGGCCATCAGGCGCGGGTCTTCGGCGGCGCGCACGCCGTGGTCGATGCGCAGCACCTTCAGCAGGTCCAGCGCTTCCCAGATGTATTCCGGCGGGCCTTCTTCGCCTGCATGCGCCACGGCGGGCAGCCCTTCGGCGCGGGCGCGGTCGAATACGCGCTGGAACAGCCGCGGCGGAAAGCCCATTTCGCTGCTGTCCAGGCCCACGGCGATGAAGGCGTCGCGGTAGGGCAGCGCTTCTTCCAGCGTGCGCATGGCCTGCTCTTCGGGCAGGTGGCGCAGGAAGCTCAGGATCAGGCCGCTGCTGATGCCCAGCTTCTTGCGGCCATCTTCCAGCGCCTGGCTGATGCCGCCCAGCACCGCCGCGAACGGCACGCCGCGGTCGGTGTGGGTCTGCGGATCGAAGAAGGGTTCGGTGTGCACCACGTTCTGCTCGTGGCACTTGACCAGGTAGTCCCAGGTCAGGTCGTAGAAGTCCTGTTCGGTGCGCAGCACGTCGGCGCCCAGGTAGTACAGATCCAGGAATTCCTGCAGATTGCCGTAGTTGTAGGCGGCGCGCAGCGCATCGATGTCGGGCCATGGCAGGGCGACACCGTTGCGGCGGGCCAGCCGGAACAGCAGCTCGGGTTCCAGCGAGCCTTCCAGGTGCAGGTGCAGTTCCGCCTTGGGCAGGGCATTGAGCCAGTCGTACATGGATGGGTGCTCCTATATTGCGTTGATGGCCTGGGCCAGCGTGTCCGCGAACGCGCGGGCCTGGCGGGTGCTGGGTCGGTCGCGGCGCCAGATGGCCGCCAGCGGCGATTTGCGCAGGGCCGGCCGGGCCGCCAGCACGACGACTTCGCCGCGCGCCGCCCGCACTGCCGCGACGCTGCCCGGCAGCATCCACAGATAGTGCCCGTCCAGCAGCATTTCACGGCCGAATTCCAGCGACAGGGCGCCGATCATATCCGGAATCGGCAGGCCCTCCTGGTGCAGCAGCATTTCCAGCTCGCCGCGGATGCGGCTGCCGGGCAGGGCGGTGATCCACGGATAGGTCACGCACTCGGCCAGGTCGGCGTCGGGCCGGCCCGCCAGCGGATGGTTCGGTCCGCAGACCAGCACCACGTCGTCTTCCAGCAAGGTGGCCGACCGGTACACCTGCGGATTGACCGTGGACGAGAAGCGGCTGATCAGCACGTCCAGCGCGCCGGCGTCCAGGTCTTCGATCAGGCGCTCGTGCGTGCCGATCTCAAGCGTCAGGGTGATGCGCGGATAGGCCTGGCGAAAGCGCGTCGCCGCCTGGGCCACCGGCCAGCCGGCGAACATGGAAAAACAGCCCACGGTCAGGCTGCCTTCGTCGCCGCGCGACAGCGCGGCCAGGTCGACCTCGGCCTTGCGAAAGCCGGTCAGCAACTGGCGCGCATGGCGGCACATGGCCTCGCCCAGCGGCGTGCAGCTGGTGCCGCGGGCCGTGCGCTCGAACAACCGCGCACCCACCAGTTCCTCGATTTCGGCGATGGCGCGCGACAGGCCCGACTGCGTGCTGTGCAGTTGCGTGGCCGCCTTGGACAGGTTGCCCAGCTCGGCCACCGTCAGCACGATTTCCAGGTGCCGGGTGCGGAGTTTTCCTTTGAAGGGCGTCATGGGAGCGGCGGTGGGCAGAGGGCGCAGGGCGATCCGCCGATTATTCCCCCCCGCCACGGCCTTGGCAACGCGGGGTTTCGGTATAGTGCGTGGCCATGGGACACGACACGATGGTAATAAAGACGGACCCTTCGGAGACACTGCCTGCGCCGTTGCGGACGGGCAGGGCAGGCGGGGTCGCGGCCCGCGCCGCCCGTCTGGCGTGGGCGGTCATGGCGCTGGCCGGCCTGTCGGCCTGCGGCGTCACCACGGTGGACGACGTGCGCGTCGCCTGGCCCGACTTCAAGCAGGGCGCGCCGCTGGTGCTGCCGTCGGACCCGGCGCAATGCCCGGACCTGGGCGGCACGTATCTCGCGGCCGGCGAACTGCGCGGCGGCAAGGCCTCGGTGGCCGGCCTGTCCGACCTGCAGCGCTTCCTGGCCAACGCGCTGGCGCTGCCGGACCTGCAAGACACCGCCGAGCGCCAATGGCAGCCCACGGCCGCGGCCCGCGTGACCTTCAGTCCCGCTGCCGGCGGCTGGAACATCCAGGCCGAAGACGGCCAGGGCGGCCAGAGCGCGGCGCTGTTGCGGCAACGCGATGGCGCGGCAGACCCCGATCCTGCCGACCCGCCGCAACCGCCCCGGGTCGGCGCCAGCCGCTATACCGGCTGCACCCAAGGCCGCTTCTGGGTGACGGCGCGGCGCGACTGGCATCAGTACGAATCCATGGGCGTGTACCGCTACGTCGCGCTGCTGCGGCCCCAGCAGGGTGGGCTGCTGGTCAGCGTGCAGCGGGAATCCCACAGCATCGGTCTGTTGCCCTGGTATTCGTCCGACAGCGAGCAGGCGCAGTACTGGTTCGCGCCGGCGACGGTGCGTCCATGAGGTGCGCGAGCGCGCGACGGCGTGCGGATCGAATCGCGAGGGACGCGGCTGCCTCTTCCGCCGCGGCGGTGCCCGCAGGCATGCGGTAGCGATCTCTGGTGCGCAGGCGGGGCCGGTGGTTACCGATGGATAAATCGGTGCCACCGGGTTCGATTTCGGCGGCCGGTCGGGGTACGATCCGGGCTGACTCCGATTTTTCAGGATTGCCATGCGTCAGCATTCCCTTCGCGCTCGAATTGATCCCTTTGCCCGCGTGGTCCTGGCCGCTGCATTCTGCGCCGCCGCCACCGGCGTCGCCCAGGCCGAGGGGCCGTCCTCGGCCACGGGCTCGCGCAGTTCCGCCAGCCAGCCGGCGCCCGCGCCGGTGCTCACGCCCAAGCGCAGCTTCGATGAACCGGCAGCCACGCCGGCCGCGCCCGCCGCGGCGCCGGCCCCTGCCGCAGACCCCGGCACCCGCGTGCCCGATGCTGCGC